>DATKMG010000730.1:0-28228 GCA_035541995.1 Terriglobia bacterium | reverse complement strand
GTCAGCACACCAGCCCACCAGAGCTTGCCACGAACAGCCGCTCCTGGTGCCCCTGCTGCTTCCAGCGTACCGGAGTCCGACTCCTCCTTCAGCTCCAGCAAGGCTAGCTTCACATCAACCATGTGCTGAATCCGCCGTTCCGGATCCTTGCGCAGGCAGCGACGAATCAGCTTTTCAAGATCGGCTGGGATTGCTCGCCCGATGGTGCTGATCGGCTTGGGTTCCTGGTGCAGAATTGCGGAGAGTGTGGATATCTTGCTGCTGCCCTGAAACGCCTTTTCCCCCGTCATCATCTCGTAAAACACAGAACCCAGCGAGAAGATGTCGGAGCGGGCGTCCACCTTTTTCCCCTCAGCCTGCTCCGGTGACATGTAAGCCACCGTGCCCAGGATCTTGCCTTCCTCTGTGTCTGGTTTCGCCGTCAGGGTGGCATCCTCCGCGCCCGTGGGAAGCTTTTCTGTCAGCTTGGCCAGCCCGAAGTCGAGGACCTTCACCTGTCCCTTTTCGGTCACCATGAGGTTGCCCGGCTTCAAGTCCCGGTGTACAATCCCGGCTTCATGGGCCGCCGCCAGGGCGTCCGACATCTGTACGGCCACCTTCAGCGCCTCGTTCAACCGCATGCCATGGCGGGGGATCAGTTGGTCCAGCGTCTTCCCATCGACATACTCCATGGCAATGAAGTGAACTCCATCTGCCTCGTCGATGTCGTAAATGGTAACGATGTGCGGATGGTTCAGCGCTGAGGCAGCCTTGGCTTCCTGCACGAAGCGGCGTCTGCGGTCAGAATCGGCTACCTTTTCAGCGGGAAGGATTTTCAGGGCCACGAAGCGGTCGAGGTGAGTGTCGCGGGCCTTGTACACCACCCCCATTCCGCCTTCGCCGAGTTTTTCCAGGACTTGATAGTGAGAAATCGTTTTGCCGATCATGTTATTAAGGTCTGCAAAAATATGACGGAATTGAGAGAGTGAAAGCTGATCGCGGGACCGCTGTTCCCAGAGCGGCGACCAGTTTAAACGCAGCAGGTCGCCGCTCGGAGATCGGCTCCCACATCAGGACCAACCTGGGACGAACCACGTTCATGGACGCCCCCTTTGTATGGACGAGAGACAGGAAATGTTAAAAGGGGAAAGGGAATTGGACCGACGACAAAATCTATTCTAAACCCACTCCAGGTTTTGTGGAAGGATTTTGCGGCAAGAGGCCTCGATTGCTATTGGGGGTCAGTAAGTGCAGTGTGTTTTGGTCTGGGTTACGCGCCTGACTGGACCCACCCCCGCTCAGAATATCGGGTCTACAACAAGTAACCCTCATCTCAAAGCCAAAGCGCTGTCGCGCGCGGGACTGCTGACCACTGTCCCGCGAGAGCCGCATCATCGACCTGGTGTGTCCCGTAAATCACACTCAGTGCGGGGGGGCGGTGTACTACCCCCAACGCCGACTCCTCAAGCTCCGCAAGCGTCAGCTTGTTTTCTTCAATCCGTGAGTCTCCTCGGGACCCTGCGGCTGCATCTGCCGCTTCTGGGGCGGACGAGGACGTCCGCGCTCCCAGGATTCCCACGAGGCACTCCCGTACGGCCAGTCCTCGGGTTGCTTCAACAGACCTGCTTTCACAGGATTTTCGCGAATGTACCGCCTCGCATTTTCAAAATGAGCCGTGTCCCTAATAAAGCGATCGAAGTACTCCTCCTGCCAGAACTGGCCCGAACGTCCCAAGATGCGATTAGCTTCATGAGCAGAGAACGACTTCCATGTCTTTAAAACTTCCCAAAGAGGAGATCCAGCAAAGAACTCAGCCAACAAGTGAACGTGATTGGGCATGATAACCCACTCGATTAATTGGTACCGGACTCCGTCAAAGTGTAGCAACGTTTCCTCAACCATCGGGCCGATGCGTGGATCACTATGCATGCAGCTGCCATGCCCAGCGTCCAAATAAGCTTCAATTTGTATGCGCCTCTTAGGGTCGTTTTCTCTCTTCAAGGTCTTCCCCAACTGATCAAGCAAGTGGTTCGGCAGCGCATCGGCCAATCTGAAAGTGACCATTTGCACGAGATCGGCATGATCAAAATGCGGAATATACCCTCGTGAGTACCACTCCTTATGCCTGGGGGCGCGGACGTCCGCGTCCGCCGAGTTGGCTATGTCGGTCATCAGAAGTTCCCGACGGGAATGTCCACATGTCGATGCGATATCCACAATCCAGGTGAAGTCCCTTGTTCTCGACAGAGAGAGGCTCAGGAAGACTCTTCGACCGTCAAAGCACCGGCTTCACTCCCAGTTTTTCTCAGCAAGCGCTTTCTTCGATAGATCCACTCTGAAATTTGAGTGCGGCAGTCCATTTGAACTAGGCCCTCCAGTGCTCGTTCTGTTAACTCCAGAGCCTTGGCAAAGTCTCTTTCGCGGTGTTCATAGTGGATTGCCAGATTTCTGCCGGATTCCTCCCGGAAGACAACAGACTCCCTTAGCGCCTGCTCCCAAAGGGCCACTGCCTGGGAATGCAGCCCTTCAGATTTGAAGGATGCAGCCAACCGGTCCATCGCTTGCAGTCTCAGTTCTCCGGTAAGTCCTGTCTCCAGGGCAGCGCGGTTGAATTCCAAGGATTTTTGCCGCTGGCCCAAGTCCCGGCAGTATTTGCCTGCGCTGAGAAGGTCCTCTCCCGGTTGGGCCGTCACCTCGCTGAGTCCGGTAAGCAGCCGACTGACCCTTTGAGCCAGAGCTGCCAAGCTCGCGATATCCTGGCGGTTGTGTTCAAGAACCCCCCGGATTCCACGGGGGACCCCAGTACGAATGTAATTGAAATAGAGCATCGGGATGAGTTGTCCAGGCACATCGTTTTCCCGGTACACTCCGAGAATCTCTCTTTCCAGATTACTTAAACTGCAATCTCTAAGACGGAGTCTCCAAATACGGCGTGCGGGATGCAGTATATCCAGGTGGCTCCCGGAATTGAGCGGCCAATGAAGTCGGGAAAGGACGAAGCGAGACTCCAGGATAGGCAAGTCGAAAGTCTTTCCATTGAAGGTGATCACATACTGGGCCTGCGACAAATGGTCTCCAAGGGCTCGTAGCATGGCTCCTTCTTCATGGTAGTCTCGCATGAAGTACTGTTCGACAAGGAATTCCTGTTTTTCCCAATGGCCAATCCCAACAAGGAAAGCATAGGTACCCGTGCCTCCGGAAAGTCCTGTCGTTTCAGTATCGAGGAAAAAAATCTGATTTGGAACAAGGTCAAGTCGCTTTCCGTAGAGTAGCTCCAACAACGATGTCAACCCTGCCAATGAACTGGAAACAAAGGAACGCTCTTCTTCTCCCGGGCAACATACCTTCTTGCACGAATAAAGGAACGAGCCATCAGAATTCGATAAGATCTCGCCTTCTAGATCTTGATGTTCCACCTCAGACCGCTGCAAACCCGGTCCGGATCGTTTCCCTTCCTGGATCGCGCGCAATCGCTCCAGTTGCTTGGAGATAGAGTCCTGGCCTTGAACAGGAAGCCCTTGGTTCTTTTCCTGAACTGCAAAGTACTCTCGAAGCTTGTCGGCTAAATCCATAACTTGACAGAAGAACTCTCCGCCACCGAGTCACCGAGACACAGAGGCATCGTGTTGTGCCGCTCTTTTCACACCTTCTGAACCATTACGGCAACAGCAAGTTCTCCTTGATTCTGTGCCTCTGTGGCTACCTTCTATAGAACCATGCTCAGGATTTCCAATGCCACTTTCTTCCCGAGGTCCCCGATTTCACCTTTAGGTCCGACACAACTCGGGCAACCGTCTTCGCAAGGACAACTTCGGATAAGACGGGCAGTCTCAGACAATACTCTCTCATGCATCTCGAAAAGTGGCTGGCTAAGTCCAATTCCGCCCGGGTAATTGTCGTAAATAAAGAGATTCGGTTCAAAAATGGCACCGCCTACCAGGTTTCGTCTCCCGAACCGTGTCTCCTGGGGCTGGACCTCGGTCGTGTCCACAAGGTTCTCCTCGATTGCGATCTGGATGTCATGCGGGTCACACATCAGGAACAAAGCCGAAATCTGCCGCAAAGCTTGGGCCAATCCGCGGATGCCCCCGAGGCGAGCCGATTGTGTGTAAGGCAGACTGTCCATCGTGGCTCTCGGCAAAGTGAGCCAGAAGGCAGTAGTGTGCATTTCCTGCTCGGGAAGCTCCAAGTCTCCAGCTCCCACGTTCTCCAGTGTGTAGAATTTGATTTTCTTGAATCCAACAATTTGAGTGGTGAGATGGATCTCGCCGTGGTTCTTGAGTGAGTTCCGGAGCATCTGTTTTTCGAACGTCTCCAGGATCTTTACCTTGGTATAAGAGATGGCATCAGTGAAGTAGTCAGAGTCGGTTTTCTTGACATACGCCCGACGTTCCTTGTAGTCCATCTTCTCGACGAAGTACTGTTGGCCTTCATGAAGATAAATGGCCTTTTCGTGAAGTGCCGTCAAGGCGCTGGTGAAATCGACCTTGCTGACAATGCGCGGTTCTTTAGTCGTATCGACCACAATGAAGTTGTCGGAACTGACAGAGCGAAGGCTGACTGCATCGGCTGGGTAGGATTCACTGGTCCAGTGCCACTTTCCCTTTGCAGCATGAACGAATCCGCCATCCCGCAGAAAATTCAAAATGTCTTTAGACTCGACCGCCCCGAACCGTTCACCCTCACTAAAGGGCAGCTCAAAAATGGCGCACTTGAAGTGACTTAACAGGATCTCCAGATTGTTAGGATTGACTAATCCATGTTCGGGAGATTGCCCCAAAAAGTACTCGGGATGTTGAACGATGAACTGGTCCAGCGGAGAGCTGTTGGCCACCAGTACGGCAGCCGAAGTGCCCGTTCTGCGGCCAGCGCGGCCAGCTCTCTGCCAGGTGGAAGCGATACTGCCTGAGTAACCGGCCATGACACAAACTTCAAGGCTGCCGATGTCGACACCCAATTCCAAAGCGTTGGTGGCGACCACCCCCAAGATCTTCCCTTCCCGCAAACCCTTTTCCACTTCTCGCCGCTCCAAAGGCAGGTAGCCTCCGCGATATCCGCGAATCAAGTCCTTGGACAGGACCTTCTTCTCCAGGGCGTCTTTCAGGTAGGTGAGCAGAATTTCTGTGACCAATCGGGTGTTGGCAAAAACCACCGTCTGAAAACCACGGCGGAGAAATGATAACGCCACATCGCGGGATTCATTAACATAAGAACGACGAATGCCCAGCTGTTTATTGACAACGGGAGGGTTATAAAAAACGAAGTATTTCTCCGCCTGGGGCGCACCGTTGTTGTCAACCAGATCCACATCCTCTTCCAGCAGACTGACCGCCAGATCTCTAGGGTTTGCAATGGTAGCCGAACAACAAATGAACTGCGGTTTTGAGCCATAAAACAAACAGATCCTTTTTAATCGGCGCAGGACGTTGGTGAGGTGACTGCCAAAAACGCCCCGGTAGCTGTGCAACTCATCGATCACCACGTACTTTATGTTTTCGAATAGTTGAACCCACTTTGTGTGGTGTGGAAGAATTCCCGTGTGAAGCATGTCGGGATTAGTCACCACAACATGCCCTTGGGATCGAATGGCCTTGCGGGCGTCTTGGGGAGTGTCTCCATCATATGTAAAGGTCCGGATGTCCTTCCCGCTAAGTTGGATCAGCTGGTAAAGCTCTTCCATCTGATCCTGGGCCAGGGCTTTCGTAGGGAACAAATACATCGCTCGAGTGTCGGGATTACCAAGGATTGAATTTAGTACGGGAACGTTGTAGCACAAGGTTTTCCCTGAAGCAGTCGGGGTTACGATAACGACGTTCCGGCCACCCAGCACCTTCTCGACGGCTTCCGCCTGGTGAGAATAAAGCTGATCAATACCTTTGCTGGCATATATCTGGCGCACCAAGGGGGCAATTCCGGAGGGAAAGCTAGCCCATTGAGCCTCGCGAGCCGGGAAATGCTCGATATGTGTGATGCAATCCTGAACTCCGCTTTGTCGCTTAAGTCCCTCGACAATCCGGGCAATGGACAGCGGAGTGTGGTCCGATGAGGGGATCAAACCTTGTTCAGACATTCGCTTCCTTCAGATTCTCTGTCCTACTCGACAGGTTTTCCGCTAACCAGAGCGACTCAAGAGGTTTCTTGCCGAAGTTGATGGCTATGGCACCGCCTAGAACATTGACATGGCCCGTCTCAACAAATCCTGTGGTCTTCATCATCGTTTCCAGTTCCACCTGGCCCGGGTACAACTTCAGAGACTCAGGAATGTAACGGTAAACGTCGGGATCGCCATGTAAGAGCAACCCCATTGTTGATCCCACCAGAAGAAGATAGTTCAGGTAAATGAAGCGATAGAACCTGCTGGGAGGTTTTCCGAAATCCAAGGAGAGAAATCTCCCCCCTGGCTTCAGGAGGCGAAAGACCTCTCTCAATAGCCCGGGAATAGAGGGGACATTTCGGACCCCATATCCGGTGGTGATTCGGTCGAACCGATCATCAGGGTAGCTCAACCGAAGGATGTCACCCTGTTCAAAGCAAATATTGCCAACTCCCAGTGCCTGCCGCCTCTTCTCTGCAATCTCCAGCATTCCAGGCGTGATGTCAACTCCGACAACTTGACCGGACTTGATCTTGGCAGCCAGCAGAAAGGCAATATCTCCAGTGCCACAGGCCAAGTCGAGGACATCATGGTGGGGTTCAACCTCTGCCATTTCTACAAGAGTCCGTTTCCATTTCACGTCCGCCCCATAGGAAAGCACTCGGGTAACCAGGTCGTACTTTGGAGCGATCCGGGCAAACATCTGATTGACGTAGACCTGTCTTTTTTCCATTGACCTGATATGTTCCTTCATCGGCAGCCTGTGCATTGATTTGCCGGGTGACTAAGACCTCTCTTTCCCCATTTGAATGATTCTTTCGCGCCAGTATTGGAGTCGTTCGCCGACGGTTTTCTCAAACCCGAACTTGGAAGGGTGATAATAAACCCTGCCCTTTAACGCCTCAGGGAGACAAGACATGTCGGTGAGACTTTCCTGAAAATCGTGGGCATACTTGTACCCCTTCCCGTATCCCAGCTCTTTCATTAGGCCGGTTGGGGCATTCCGAAGATGAAGAGGTACGGGCTCTGCAATGGACGTTTGCACGTCTTCGAAGACCTTTCCATAGGCAGTGTAAAGAGAATTGGACTTGGGGGCAGCTGCCATATAAACGGCGGCCTCTGCCAGTGCGAGATTCCCTTCCGGAATTCCGATGAAATGGAACGCCTGCATGGCGCCGATCGCTATGAGGAGTGCCTGGGGATCGGCTAGACCCACATCTTCGGAAGCAAATCGCACGATGCGCCGCGCAATGTAAAGCGGGTCTTCTCCGGCTTCCAGCATCCGAACTAACCAATATAACGTGGCATCAGGATCGCTGTTGCGCATTGACTTATGCAAAGCCGAGATCAAATTGAAATGCTCTTCCCCTGACTTGTCGTAAAGAAGCATCCGCCGTTGCATGGCATCTTCGACGATCCCCGCGGAGATCCTCTTGACCCCCTGGCTATCCCGAGGTGCTGACTGAGCCGCGATTTCCAGGATGTTATAGGCGACGCGAGCATCTCCGTTGGCAAATACGCTGATCTGCTGCAGCAGCTCTTCCCCAATCTCGATGGCTTCCGATCCCAATCCCTTCTGGGGCTCCCCTAAGGCCCGTTTGAGCAAGGCGAGAGTGTCCTCTGCAGTCAGTGGTTCCAGGACATAGACCTTGGATCGCGAAAGCAAGGCAGCATTAACCTCAAAGGAGGGATTCTCTGTTGTAGCACCGATCAGCACAATGTTGCCGGTCTCAACGTGCGGCAGGAAAGCATCTTGCTGCGATTTGTTGAAGCGGTGAATTTCATCAACAAAAAGAATGGTCTTTTGTCCGTGATGCCGCAGTTTCTCAGCTTCGGCCATGACAGACTTGATTTCTTTAATTCCTGCCAGAACTGCGCTGAATGGAACGAATGTCGCGTTTGTCCTTCGCGCAATGATCCGGGCCAGTGTCGTTTTGCCTGTGCCAGGCGGGCCCCAAAGAATGATGGAGCGGATCTGATCCCTTTCGATGGCGACCCTCAGTGCTTTCCCGGGGCCCAAGAGATGTTGCTGGCCGACAAAATCTTCCAACCGTTCCGGTCGCATTCGATCAGCCAGTGGGGTATCTCGGTCGAATTGTGGAGATTCAATCGGTTCCAGCGGAGAAAAGAGATCCATCTGTCAGTACTCTTCTATGGAAATGCGGGTTTTAATGTGGGAGCAGCGCTCCTGCGCGGCGACCTCCGGGTTTAAACTGGTCGCTGCTCGGAATTCGGCTCCGACTCTCCCTCACCAATGCTTTCATTTCCATCGGCCGTGGTGAAGTTGAAAACGTCATTGTGCTCTCCTATAAACCACGCTGATGCCAGGACTCTGCCAGGATTATTGAAGCTGCCACCGCCGCATTCAGGGACTCGATGCGAGCCTGGGGAATTCTGACGTGGATATCAGCTTTTTGGACTAGATGATGTGGAAGTCCCCCTCCCTCATTACCGATGAAGAGAGCATTGGGACCTTTGTAGTCGACCTGCCGGAAATCGGCTCCGTTATGAGAGGAAGTAGTAACGAGTCGAAACCCTCGGCGCCGCAAGTCTTGAATCAATCGGCTGGAATCGTCCCATTGGAAACAGGGTACTCGAAAAATCGAACCCGCCGAGGCCCTGACCACTTTCTGGTTGTAAGGGCTTACTGTATTCCTTGCGAGCAGGACTGCCCCTGCTCCAAAGGCACCGGCTGAGCGAATTAGAGTCCCTAGATTTCCAGGATCTTGCACTTGCCAGGCAACCAGAACCAAAGGAGACATTGAGGATATCTCCTCCCAGCTGAAACAATGAAGCGTTACTAAAGCCGCAACTCCCTGGGGCGATTCGGTCTCGATCATACTCTTGAAGACTGGGTCCTTGACCAGGACACAGCTTTTATGTTCGTGTGAAGCAACTAGAGCCTGAATGACTTTGTCCTTAATCCGGCTCTCAGACACATAGAGAATCTCTATCTCAAGGCCCGATTCCGCAGCCTCTCGGATGAGCCGAATCCCTTCCACTGGAATCCTTCTCTGGAGGTCAATCTCCCCCTCATGCATCATGCGCCGAAAGGCTTTGATTTGGGGATTCGTTGGAGAAGAGATTACGGTGACCATAAAAGTGGAGGTTCGAAACGAAGGGAAGAACCTGCGCCGAGACCTCTGTGCTCGTGGAAATCTCCAGGAATATCCTCAACAAAGTAAGCGGTTCTTCAATTCACTTGGATTATACTTCATCCACCGCTTGGGATGTTCGACAAAAGGCCGTCTGGCTGCGGTCGCGTCGATTGTTTACCCTGGCGGCACCGTCTTGTCGGAGGTTGACCCTTTCCAAGCATTTATGCTAAGGTTCCCCCCGATGCTAACGCAACGGATTAAGATTCAGGGCACAACTGCAGACGAAGCCGCTCTTGAAATCGCGTCCAGCGCGATCCTGAGTGGGAGTGTCATCTCCCTCCCCACTGATACGTTTTACGCCCTGGGAGCCGATCCTTTCAATTTGAGGGCTGTCGAACAGATTTTTCAAATCAAGGGTCGTCAACCCTGGAAGCCACTATTGCTCCTGATCGATTCCATGGAGCAAGCCGAGTCGATCGCTCAAAAGATCCCGGATCTTTTTTACGAAATTGCTGAAGAATTCTGGCCGGGTCCTCTGACCATCGTGCTCCCCGCTGCCAAACATGTCCCGCTCAAAATCACTGGGGGGACAGGAACGGTGGGGATCAGAATCCCAGATTCTGACTTGGCCAGGGGCCTGGTCCATGCCATCGATGTCCCTATTGTCGGCACTAGCGCCAACCGGACTGCCTATCCGTCTTGCTCGAGTGCTGAAGAGGTTCTGGAACAATTTGGCGGCAAAATCGAACTGATCCTGGATTCCGGCAAGCTGGCGGCCACCGCTCCATCGACCATAATTGATCTCACCAAGGATCCTCCCGCCTTAATTCGGGAAGGTGCGATCGCTCGTGATCGGTTGGAGAGGTACCTTTGCCGATGAAGGAGCGTAGTAAGAAGTTTCTTTTCTATCTCTTTTTTGTCTACCTGCCTTCCTTCTTCTTCTTTTATGTTCTAGTTCTGTATGTCTTAATTCGCCACACGGCCCGCCAAGATGAAGCCCAGGCGGCGGATATCATCCTGGTTTTTGGAGCAGCTCAATACAACGGGAGGCCTTCTCCAGTCTTTAAGGCTCGTCTCGACCACACCGCCATCCTCTTTAAGCAAAACCTTGCAGGCAAGATCATGACTACCGGCGGTCATGGAGTGGACTCCCGCTTTACGGAAGCAGAGGTTGGGCGAAGATACCTGGTCAGGCAGAATATCCCGGAGGATTCGATATTCGTGGAGCCAACCAGTCTTACTACTCTTGAGAGCATTCAGAGGTTCCTGGAATTCCTGAGATCGCAAAACATGAATAAGGTAATTGCCGTCAGTGACGGTTTTCACCTCTTTCGAATCAAACAAATCTTTCAGGATCATAACGTAACTGTCTTTGGTTCACCTGCCCGGAATAGCCCTATCGAATCCAGTCTCAGGTCCCGTGCCTGGGCTTCTCTCCGAGAAGTCTTCGTCTATACAGGCTACATGGCACAAAAGAAGTTGGGATTGCCGATCCCGTATGAGAACCTGGGATCAAGAGAATAGGCCCAAAGATCCTCGTATTCCTGCCAGAATTGCGCTATATATGCCGAAAAGATATCATAGAGGGGAAGTTTATCCCGGTGGAGGGCTTTTGGTGAATGGAATGGAAGGTCCAGAGACAAACGACCAGCGAATGACAAGAACGAATGCCCATGCATCGGTCCCGGTTCCGAAGTTGTATGTACCTCACCCTAACTTCGGCGACGAGGTGAATCGAAACATCGTGAGATCGGAGATCGAAGGAGGGGTATATCTGGACGATCTATCCGACGGCGAAGTGCTAGAAGTACAAACGCAAAACCACGAGTACACGATCGTGGTTGGCGGTCCAAACAAAGACTTGATATCGGGACATCCCTTGTACTGTCCGGACCCGGTTTCTGTGAGAATTGAGGGATCCACCTGGGGTGGCACGATGTTGAAAGTCCGATTTGTCGGACGTGGGATGCATTTGGAATTTCGGCATCCGACTTATCACACTATAGTGACGTCACCCATTGTCGATATTCGGTCCAGAGACCCTCTCATGGGTGGGATTTGAGCACTCGGTTGGTCATCAATTAGGGACTCAACCGGATTGATTTCAGAAAATCATAGTCTCCAGAAGGAGACAGCGTTAGTCCACTGATGCGTTTTTGGTAAATGCACACGTTCTTGAAGTACCAAAGGTCGATGTAAGGAAGGTCTACAGCTAAGATTTTTTGGACTTCAGAATAAAGTTCCTTCCTGCGGTCCTGATTCAATTCTGTTCGGGCCAGTTCTATGAGTTGATCGATCCGTTCATTTCGGTATCGCCCCCGGTTGAAACCTCTAGGTGGAATTCGGTCAGAGTGAAAGACCGTTTCAAGAATGTCAGGATCGTTGTTGCCGCCAATCCAGCGCAGTGTGAACAGTTGGAAGTTGCCTCGAACAATATCGCCATAGAAAGTGCCGAATTCAAATGGCCGGAGGTCCAGCTGGATTCCCACGTTCTTCAGTTCTTGCTGAATAATGGTGGCAACCTGTCGAGTCGACTCCTCCGTCGATGTCTTGTAGGTCAGCCTAAACCTCGGCATCGGCCCGTCTCCGTCGGGATCCTTCCAGCCTGCCAAGTCCAGAAGCTGCCGGGCCTTCGCGGGTTGATACGAGTATTTGACCGTGTTTTCCTCGTGAGCCCAATGATTAGGGGGCAAGATACTTGAAGCCGGAGTAACGAAATCCCTCCAGTAGTATTTAATAATTTCCTCACGATCCAAAGCATAGGCAATGGCCTGGCGTACCCGCTGATCCCGCAAAATAGGGTCATTCAGGTTGAAACCCATATAGGCATAGTTGGTACCTTCAGAGATGCAGATCGTTAGATGCGCTTCCCTAGACAGAACTTCTACAAAATCTGGTGACAGGGCATTCTGAACGATGTCAATCGAGCCCTTCCGTAATTCCAAGGCTCGCGTGGTGGCATCGGGGACAATGCGAACGATCACCTGCCGGACTGCGGGAGGAGAATCAAAGTAGGCGTCATTCTGCTCCAACACAAGCGCGTCTTCCCGGGAGTAGGAAACAAACCGGAACGGGCCGGTCCCTATTGGAAAGCGTCCGCAATCGGGTGGGGCTCCATGCGGGACAATTCCAATGGCCCCGTTGGTGAGGTTCCACAGGAAAGAGGCATAGGGTTCCTTTAGTTTGAATACAACACAATAGTCATCCGGCGTCTCAATCCTATCAATGATGCGGTAGGTTGAAGTCTTAGCGGAGACAACACTTCCTTCCAGCAAACTGGAAAAGGTGTATTGAACATCTTTGGCTGTGAGGTCGCGGCCGTCATGAAATCGGACACCCCTTCGAAGATAGAAGCGGTAGATTGTCGGCTGGGGAACTTCCCATCGTTCAGCCAGGTCAGGAAGGATTTCAAAGCGGGGGCCGCGCCGAACCAGAGAATTAAATATTAGTTGGTCGATCCTTTCCGCCTCCGAGCTTGTGCCAATGCGCGGGTCCAGACTGGGTGTCGGCCCCGCTTCCACTGCCAGAGTCACGGTATCGGACTCAATAGTGTGGTGACCTCCACAGAAGGCGAGAAAGGCGGAGCACAATAGGACCGCGAGGATTTGGATATTGGTCATGTGCGTACAGTCCCCACAGTTTGATATTATCAATCAGTCTGAATGGCTCCTTCGAAAGGCCAATCGTTGCATTTCCAGAGAAGCCGCCACGGAACATGAATAAGGAAGTGGTGAGCATCCGTCTCTGATGCACGGATCAAAACCGAAACCAGTGTGGATTCTTTCCGACCGCCACTTTCCCCAAGATGACTGGACGAATTGCTCCCGTAGCTGAAGGCACATTCCCCGGCCGCAAATGCATGGTTTCGTTGGCAAGAATCGCAAAGCCAACGGCTTCCTTGGCGGACACAGGGATTCCAAAGTCATCAGTCTTCAGGATTTTCATCTGAGGGAGCAGCACAGCCAGGCGCCGCAACAGGAAGTCGTTGTGAGCGCCTCCTCCCGAAACGATCAGTTCTTGGTAGAGTGACGGAGATTTGCAGTGGTTGCAGATTGAATCCGCGACAGTACGTGCGGTTAGTTCAACCGCAGTGCAAACCAGATCTTCAAATTGAGCACTCCGTGAATAGGCGAGGAACTTGGAAACAAACGCTTCACCAAATTGTTCACGTCCAGCAGTCTTAGGAGGCTGCTCACCGAAGTACGGATCCATTAGGAGATCGTCCAGAAGAGGCGGAATCACCTTCCCCGAATTCGCTATACCGCCGTGGGGATCGAACCGTTTGCTCCCTTGAGTGAAATGCCGGACCAGAGCGTCGATCACCATGTTCCCGGGACCTGTGTCAAAAGCACTAATCTGACTGAGTCGGGCGGAGGCAGGTAGTGAAGTCAAGTTGGCGATGCCACCGAGGTTGAGCAAGATACGGCCACGCCGAATATCTCGGAATAATAGATAGTCGACATAGGGAATCAGTGGGGCTCCTTTACCGCCGGCAGCCATGTCGCGGGGACGGAAATCAGACACAGTGGTCACTCCCGTCCTTTCCGCAATTATCGACGCCTCTCCGATTTGCAGGGTAGAGGCCACGGGGCGATCACAAATGAAGCGCGGTTCAGACTGATGGTAGATGGTCTGCCCATGGGAACCGATCACATCAACCTGGTGAACTTCGATGTGTGCCTGCTTGCAGACCTTGAGCACTGCTTCTGAATATAACATTCCGAGCAGGAAGTTGAGTTGGCTTAATTCACCAGAGGTGAAGGGTTTCCCTGCGGCAATCCGCAGGAGTCTGCCTGCAACTTCGGGCTCCAGTGGAGCCGAAAGGAAGTGCTTCAACTTGACGCGGGTTGACAACCCCGAGCCGGCGATCTCTACCAAGGCCGCATCAATGCCGTCCAGGGACGTTCCCGACATCAAACCAACAGCCAGCCTGCATTCTTTCATCGATTCCTCTTTAAAGTTGCTTCTTGAATTCATGCAGTTTGGCCAGCGCCTGGAGGGGAGTCAGCGAATCGGGGTCCAGCTGGCGGAGTTCCTCCAAGACTTCGTGGTCAGTAATCATGAACAGGTTCAGCTGCGCTGAGGGGGCGGTCTTTCTCCGCTTGTAGTGCCGTGTCAAATGATCACTGATTTCATGCTCACCCTCCTCGTGCTTGCGGAGAATCTCTCGAGCTCGGTCTAGAACTAGAGGAGGCAAGCCAGCCAGTTTGGCCACTTCAATGCCGTAACTCTTGTCTGCGCTTCCCGGCTCGACACGCCGAAGGAAAATAATCTCATGACCCGATTCTCGAACCGATACGTGACAGTTCTTGACGCCGGGAAAAATTTCGGCCAGTTCGGTCAACTCATGGTAATGCGTGGCGAACAGAGTTTTGGCTTTAGTGTGGGAATGTAGAAACTCAATGACGGCCCAAGCAATCGAAAGGCCGTCAAAGGTGGCTGTTCCCCGGCCGATTTCGTCCAGGATAACCAGGCTGTGCGAAGTTGCCGTATTGAGGATCACGGCGGTTTCAGTCATCTCCACCATAAAAGTGGATCTCCCACGGGCAAGGTTGTCACTGGCTCCGATTCGAGTAAAGATCCGGTCAACGATGGGCAGCTGAACCATTTCAGCCGGCACAAATGAACCGATCTGGGCGAGAATCGAGAATAGTGCAGTCTGGCGCAAATAAGTCGATTTACCTCCCATGTTCGGCCCGGTGATGATCAACACCTGGTCGGTGGAGTCGTTCATGTACAGGTCGTTCGGAATGAACTTGCCTGTAGGCAACTGCTCGCTAAGTTGCTCGATGACCGGATGCCGTCCGGATTTGATCATCATTTCTCCTTCGGGCTGGAGTTGAGGCCGAACATAATTCTGGCTGTGAGCGACCTCGGCCAGGGCCAGGAGGCAATCTATTTGAGAAATCGCTGTCGCAGTTCGACGGATTCGCCGAGCCTCTTTCCCAACTGCGGTGCGCAGTTCGCCAAACAAGTTGTATTCTATTTCGACGACTCGCTCCTCGGCACCCAGTACCTTCCGCTCATACTCTTTGAGTTCCGGTGTGGTGAAACGCTCCGCCCCCACGAGGGTCTGCTTCCTTTCGTACTCCGGGGGCACTAACGCCAAATTAGACTTGGTAACCTCAAGGTAATATCCAAATATATTGTTGAATTTCACTTTGAGGTTATTGATCCCTGTTCGCGTCCGTTCCCTGGATTCGATCTCGGCGATCACTTGTTTGCCAGTAGAACTGATCTGCCGGAGTTCGTCCAGTTCTGCATCGACACCCTCTCGAATCAACCCCCCATCAGTTAAAAGGATGGGGGGATCATCCCGTAGGGTCCGTCCAATCAGCTGGGCAATATCCTCCAGGGGATCGCAATCCTCATCGAGACACCGCAGCCGAGTGGAATTAAAAGGAGCTAGCCCAGACTTAATGAATGGGATCTGCTCTAGGGACAACTTCAGGGAGTTCAGGTCCCGGGCATTGGCTGTAGAGAGCGTTACCTTGGAAAGCAGCCGCTCGATATCGTAGACTCGGCCAAAACAACTCTTGATTTCCTCTCTTTGAATCAGATTCTCTTTCAGTTCAGCAACGGCATCTAAACGGAGATTGATTTCCGCGAGATCCAGCTCAGGTCGTAACAACCAGTTCCTCAAGAAGCGTGCCCCCATGCCGGTCGAAGTTCTGTCCAGGACTCCGATCAGCGTGGCCTGGCGGGAACCATCAAAAAGCGACTCGACTAGTTCGAGGTTTCGAACCGTCGACTGGTCCAGGACCATGGCTCCGCCCAAATCATAGAATTGCAGGCGATCGATATGGCTGAGGGAAGCCTTCTGGGTTTCTTTCAGGTAATGCAGAGCGGCTCCGGCGGCAGCAATAGCCAGATTCTTCCCTTCACAGCCAAAACCGTCCAGGGTCATCACGCCGAAATGCTCAGTCAGAAGGCGCTGGGCGTAGTCTGTAGAAAAGGTCCAATCCTCCACGGAGGTCTTGACCAAGGAATCAAGGGCACTCCACGAGGGTCCCTGGGCTTTTAGACTTGCGGGGTGAAGAGTCTCCTTGACATGGAGACGTTCCAACTCGGCCTCGAGAAGTTGCCAAGAGTATTCGCCTGGTATTTCCGTAACTCGGAAATCACCCGTGGAAAGGTCCACCGCCGCAAGTCCAATGCCAGTTCGATCTGGCCAGATTGAACAAAGATAGTTGTTTTCTCCAGAGTTGAGAAGGCTACCATCGGCAACGGTTCCCGGAGTAACAACTCGAGTAACCTCACGTCGAACCAATCTCTTAGCCAGCGCAGGATTCTCCATCTGGTCGCAAACCGCAACTCGGTATCCCTTGCGAATCAACTTGGCGATATACTGATCCGCTGCATGATAGGGAACCCCACACATGGGGATCGAGACACCTTTCTCTTTATTCCTTGACGTCAGTGTGATCTCAAGTTCACGGGATGCCACCACTGCATCGTCGAAAAACATTTCATAGAAATCGCCCAACCTGAAGAAAACCAGAGCCTGGGGATATTCCTTTTTAACTTGATGATATTGAGTCATCATCGGGGTGGAGGGTTCCATGTTTCCTCGCGTTCTCACTAAAATCACCATCTGCCTGCAGACGCGAATTTCGTTGTTGCCCAGGTTCAGGCAGTATATAATCCCCCCCTCGTGCATGTCAATGAATCCCGCATCCCATCTGGCTTTTGACGGAGGTCCGGCTGGGCCGGGATAGCGGGTAGGGAGTCTGTAACTTGCGGTTTCTGAGCATAGACACATCTACCAGGGCAGGCAGCATTCTGCTTAGCCAAGACGAGCAAATCCTGGCTGAACTCAATATCGATTCCACACAAACTTATTCTGCCCGGCTACTTCCCGGCATCGACTATCTGTTCAAGAACACAGGATTAGAGTTAAGAGAACTCGATGGGTTTGCGGTCATTAACGGTCCAGGTTCATTTACCGGGCTGCGAATCGGACTTTCTGTGGTGAAGGCTTTAGCCGAAAGCACAGGTAAGCCAGTGATCCCTGTCACTGCCTTCGATGCGTGGGCGGAAAAGCTACATAAACACCGGGGAATCATTGTCCCTTTTCTCGATGCCCGCCGCGGAGAAGTTTACGCATGTGTCTTTGAAAGAACCGCCCAGTCTCTGACTCAGACGATGCCGGGGACCGTAAGCAAGCCGGATCAAATTCTCTCTCGAATAGCGGTAGAGGAGGCATTGTTCGCAGGGGATGGGGCCTTTCAATATAGTCCCTTGATCCAAACTCCGCTTCATCCCCGCTGGCGAGTGGCACAATCAGACTCCTTCCTTGGGCGGCCACTCGGCCGTTTGGCCTACCATAGGGCCCGAGAGCGGCAGTTCCAGTCTGCTGCGGATCTGCAGGCGTTTTACATTCGAAAATCTGACGCGGAATTGAATTGGAAGGAAAGATGAACGTCATAGTTCGGGCCATGCAAGTCTCAGATATTCCCGAGGTCGTTTCCATCGAGAACAGCTGGAGCTTCCTGAGCAAGTGGGGAGAAGGGGGGTACCAGCGAGTCCTGCAGGATCCCGGGATTTATGCTTGCTTCGTGGCAGAGAATCTCGATCGGGAAAGTGATCTGAGCAGGCCCATTTTAGCCGGCTTGGCAGTATTGGCGATACTGATCGATTTCTGTGAGCTGTGCAATCTGATTGTCCATCCGGCCTACCTTTCCAAGAAAGTCGGCTATCGATTATTGCGAAGCTGCCTTGAAATCGCCCGTCAAAAAGGCGTTCCCAAGATGTTTCTGGAGGTGCGAACATCCAACATGCGCGCCATCGAGTTCTACAAAGCCAATGGATTTCAGGTCGTTTCCAAGCGGAAGAATTATTACCGGGATCCGACCGAGGATGCCTGGATAATGGAAAGAAGGGATCCGGGAAGCAAGATCGGCCTTCCAAACCCAAATCCCCTTGATTGGACTGGACAACCGATATGAATCTAATCAGTGGAGAACTTCTGATCATAATCATGTTAATGGCTGCTAACGGATTGTTCGCCATGTCCGAAATCGCTATCGTCTCGGTTCGCAAAGCGCGTCTGCAGAACGCTGCTAATGAAGGTGACAAAGGGGCGCAGGCAGCTTTGGATCTTGCCAATGCCCCAAGTCGATTTTTGTCCACGGTTCAACTCGGGATTACTTTGGTTGGGGTTCTAGCCGGAGCTTTCGGAGGTACGACAGTCGCCCGGACGATTGCTCCCCACTTGGAAGGTCTTCCGTACCTTGCACCCTATCGAGAAACTGTTGCTTTGGGTTTGGTGGTAGTCGCAATTACGTTGTTGTCCCTGATTTTTGGAGAACTGATACCTAAGAGGCTGGCCTTGTATAACCCGGAGAGGATCGCCTCTGTGGTAGCAGCTCCAATGATTCTACTTTCCAGAATTGGCGGGCCCATTGTGGGTTTCCTGGTGTTCGTAGTGGATGGGGTCCTGGGCCTCCTCGGGCTTCGTAGCAAGCTCGAGGCCCCAGTGACTGTGGAAGAAGTAAAAGTCCTGATTGATCAAGGCACCGAAGCTGGCACTTTCGAACGAGTGGAACGTGATATGGTCCAAAGAGTGTTTCGATTGGGCGAGCGCCGTGCGGCATCGCTCATGACACCCCGACCTGCCATTGTGTGGCTAGATGTTAAGGCTCCGCCCGAGGAGGTCCAAAGAAAAATCAGGGAGAGTGTTCACACCTGGCTTCTCGTTGCCGAGGATCGCTTGGACAATCTGTTGGGAGTTGTGCATGCCAAAGACCTGCTGGTAAGGTGCCTCGCAGGCGAATCATTCGAGCTACGATCGATTCTGCAGCAGCCACTTGTCGTCCCCGAAAACACGGCAGCCCTAAACCTCCTGGAGTCCTTTAAGCAGTCAGGGACTCATACGGCCATCGTCGTGGACGAGCACGGGGGAGTCCAAGGTGTCGTCACGCTGACCGATGTCTTGGAGGCGATTGTGGGAGACATCCCTTCGATTGTGTCGCGGACCGAACCGGCTGTGATCCAACGGGAAGACGGATCGTGGCTTTTAGACGGGATGCTGTCCGTGGAGGAATTGAAGAACCTGTTGCAGATCCCTAGCCTACCGGGAGAACAGCAGGGTTATTTTCACACCCTGGCCGGTTTTGTGATGATGAGGCTGGGACGGATTCCCACCTCCGCTGACCACCTCGAATGGGGAGGTCTGCGCTTTGAAGTTGTCGATATGGATGGCCATCGAGTGGATAAGGTTCTTGTGGCACCCATTCAAAAGGAGAGTCCACCTCTCGAAGAGGTGCCCCACAATGAAGAGTAAATTTTCTCTGTGGTTGATGCCTCCGAAGGACAAGAATCGGCGTTTGAAGCGGCATATCCTGGACCTTAGTAAACGCTTCGCCAGTCCTGCATTTGAGCCTCATGTGACCCTGCTCGGCCGACTGGAAGGAACAGAGTTAGAGCTTAGATCTAATGCCTCAATCCTGGCCTCTCGATTGACACCGGTGGTGATCCAATTGGAGGAAGTGGGTTATCTCAATGAATATTTCAGGTGTTTGTTCATTCGGGTAGCCCGATCCCGAAGCCTGCTCGAGGCATACGAGAGGGCTGTGGAAACCTTCGGGGCTGATGAGCAATTGAAGTTCATGCCGCATCTTAGCCTGGTTTATGCCGACCTTAATAAGGATGCGAAGCTAAGAGCCATCCAAGACATTGGAGCTTCATTTAATTGCCGGTTTCTGGTCCGAAGCATTCATCTGTATTCAACTACGGGGTCCCCTGAAAACTGGTATTCTACTGGCCAATTTGCCCTGGGCAAGCAACCCTTGGCTAGATATTGTAAATGACCTCACTCGAATGGAGTTGGTTGAGTCCTTCCAATGGTCTCGTCTGTCAGAAATATCATCTTTGACTTTGACTACACTCTGGCTGATTCTTCTCAAGGGGTCATTGAGAGTGTGAACTATGCCCTAATCCAATTGGCACTGCCTCAGGCGACACCGGAGAAAATTCGTTCCACTATCGGGCTTTCCCTGCCGGCCACACTGGCCGAGTTGGCCGGGAGGCAGTATGCTGGACTGTCTGACGAGTTTTCGCGATTCTTCATCCAGCGCGCGGATGAAGTCATGGTTAACAGGACCGTTGTTCTGAAGGGAGTTCCGGAGACCCTCAGAATGATCAAGGGTCAAGGGTATTCGACAGGGATCGTGTCTACTAAATTCCGCCATCGAATTGAGTCGATTTTGGGCCGCGAAGGCCTTCTGCAATGGGTCGACATCATTGTCGGCAGTGAGGACGTGAGTGTTCACAAACCGAATCCTGAAGGCCTCCTCACCGCCATCAAGCGATTGGGAAACCGGCTGGAAGACTCTCTCTATGTCGGCGACAGTGTCGTCGACGCTCAGACTGCCTCACGTGCCGGGGTCAGGTTCGCGGTTGTCTTGTCGGGAGTCACTCCTCTGGAACACTTCAGTCCCTATCGGGTTGACCGTATTCTCCACGGGCTCGCTGACCTTCCTCCATTCTTACAGGAATTGAATTGTCGAAAGAATCAAGGAGTCTCATCATGCTAATTCTACCTCCTCGCATCATGGTTTTGCTCGTTCTATTGACGACTTTCTCTCTGGAAACAAGTTGCATCCCCGCAAAAGTTGGGGATACCAAGATTGAATCGGAATCTGTCGATTTGAAAGGCGCTGAGAAGGTACGGGTTGAGTTGAAAATTGCAGTGGGGGAACTGAGAGTCAGCGGCGGAGCCAAGAATCTGCTGGACGCCGACTTCATCTACAACGTTGCTTCTTGGAAACCCCAAGTGAAATACGAAGTCCAGGGGAAAGAAGGCGTGCTCACTGTTCGGCAGCCCGATACGGCCTCCTCCGGAGGTAACAGGACCAAGAATGAGTGGAACCTCAGTCTCGCCGATAAGGTTCCTATCGACCTCCGTGTGGAGTGTGGAGTAGGGCAAAGCAATTTCGAACTGGGAAGCCTTTCCCTCGACAATCTCGAGATTCAGACGGGAGTGGGTGAGACCACTGTGGAGCTACTTGGCGATTGGAAGAAAGATCTTCAAGCCAACATCAAAGGGGGTATTGGGAAGGCGACGTTGCGACTTCCTGTGAATGTCGGGGTCCGCGTTGAATCCGACAAAGGAATCGGGAGTGTCTCTGCCCGAGGCTTGCGGAAAGAAGGGAACATCTATACCAATGAGTCCTACGGCAAGTCTAAAGTAACGCTGAACATCCACGTCCAGGCAGGGATTGGGGAGATTCAATTGGAACTAGTGGATTAGGATGCCTTCTTCCAGGCTCTCGTCACTAAGTGGATGGCTAGACTCAGAGTAACCAAAAGGGCAGAAAGCAGACAATAGTCACAGAAGGCAAGAATCACGAACGCCTGCAAATAGAATAAATAGAGCGTAAAGGCAAAGGCCAGGACGGCAATTGGCAGGGTCAGGCGCAAGATCCGACCGAATCCGTAGGCAGCAAAGATCCCAGCAAACATCATAGAAATATAAAATGCAACCCCTCCCCAGGCAATAGAGATCCCTCGGATCCGGGCATAGGGACTGTTGAGAACCTCCTCACAACCCTTGGCGATCCCGCAAGGGACAATGAAATGCATCAGGCTGTTGATGGCCACATAGCCAGAATCAATGATGCCGACGAAAGCCAGGGAGGCAAGAATGCAGCCGAAGAGGGCTCGATGACTCATTTGGCCTTCCGAATGGCATCGGTGATAAGTTGCTCGAATTCAGCTTCACTCTTGGTGGTAGGCATACGAGCCCCGTTGAGGAAAAAGGTAGGCGTCTGAGTCACCTGGGCCACTTGGCCTTCCAAGACGTCCTTATAAATCTTGTCGCGCAATTCACTATCCCAGAGATCGCGTTGGAACTTTTCCAAGTCCATTTGAAGCTCGGCCGCATAATTCAGAAAAAACGTCTGCGCATCCGGGACGTTTGCCCATTCGGCTTGGTGCTTGAACAAGAGTTCGTACATCTCCCAGAACTTATACTGTCGTCCGGCCGCCTCTGCCGCTTGAGATGCTATCAGGGCATTGCGATGCACGACTTCCAAGGGAAAATGCTTGAAGACTACTAACAGTTCTTCTCCGTGTTTCTTGATCAGTTCTCCAACCACCACGCTTGCGCGTCCGCAGGAACCACACTGGAAATCTGCAAATTCGATCAGCACGGTCTTGGCGGCAGGATTGCCACGGCTCCAGCCCTTTGCAGTAGGTGCGGATTTAGTCCCGATGATGGAATCGGCCGGCTTGGGGAAGGGCTCATCACCCTGGCTTCTACGAGCCAAGAAGAACGCGACTGAAAGGGCACAACAAATCAGTATGGTTCCAACCAGGAAAGGCTTGGCCAACGAGAGTCTGCCGGAGCTCTTTCCCGCCCTGGCGCTGTTAGTTCGAAGAGGGCTTCCGCTGGTGCTCATATGGTGAAGATATCCTCACGTTAAAGTCGCAAAGTCATGGTACGAGGACAACATCGTCCTTTGTCCCCGGAACTCCGTCTGGCCCCACAGATGACAATTGGAAAGAGTTTGTTCCCATGGTCTTGTAGACCAGCTGGCGATTCCAGGCATCGTACCGAACTACTTCCGACATATACTCCGGTACCAGGATGTCTGTCAATTTGATGATATCCGGCGTTTCCGGATAAAGTCCCTTGGCTTGCTTATACTTGTTCAATCCTTCCAGGACCTTCTGAAGGCTCACCTGGGTTTGTTTCGACAAAACTATGTCCAGCGCTTCCTGGAAGGCTTTGAGATCGATCCAGTTTCTGTCCCCTACCCGAATAGACTGAACCTGCCAGCGGTTGTCCTTGTCCCGAGTAAACTGAAACACAGATTTGATCTGCACTTCAGCAATAACCCTGTTCTCATTCGTCTGGGAAACACTCTGTATTTGAATCCGTTTCTCGGAAAGCTGGTCTAGGCCAAGCCGCTGAATCTCTTCCTTCACTGTGCTTGGATTGGGTTGGTGCCCGCTTGCGCAGGCTTCCAAAATGAAACAAGAAAGAACTATGCTCAAACCGATGAGTGTACTAAAGGGGATAAAATTCAGTTGGTGTTCAGGACAGATCCTTCGGTCAGCACCCAAATGCATACAAGTATATCCGGATTCTTGCAGATGTTCCTTATTTCATCGATTCGAACCCTCAAAAATGATCCTATTAATGGAACGAGGGTGTCAAGAGAACTCTCGATGCAGAATCTGGAAGAGCGCATTAGCAACGCGGCCGGAGCGAATTGTCGGAATGCAAGCTCAGGGATGAGGAAGCCTGCAAAGTCATTATCGCCCATGATCAGAGGCTTATGCCCTCACAGGAAGCCTTCACAGTGTCTTGGATCGATCGTCCTAAGATCTGGACTCTTCTCTCCGGTCAAAAGAGGTCCGAGCCCATAATTGACGGCACCAAGGGAGCAGTCGAAGAAACGGGAACAGCACCAAGATTCAACAAGACTTGATTCTCCTCACAATCAACTGTGAACAGTAGTTTCCCCCACCCAATTACATCGCGGCAGAACCGCTCGGTTTTGCTGCCTGGAGAGGAATAGGCTACGAAGACCTTATCCGCGAGGGCTGCCGCGATACGGTTCCTTGCCTGTGCCAGTTCTGCTGTAACTCGACGCTTCCCCGGTGGGAACCCTGACAGAATCAGAAGCCGGTCCTCGGCTAGCGGATTCTTCCACTCTGGAGGAATTCGCATTCTCTCAATGCCACGGGCCAGACACACGAGCACGGGTTGAGTCCCACGAAGAAGCAGCCGTAAGCATTCTTTCTCCATCGGAGAATGGAAACCACTGATCACCGGCACTCCAGCATCGCGTAGAGCGCATGCCAGGTCATAGGTCTTCAGGATTAAGGTACCAGGACATTGGACCGAGCAGAAAACTCCCAGCGGTCGACAAGTCAATAATTCCCGGTTGCCGAGGAGGAAAAGGACTGGTGGCGTGGCATCACTCAGGCATGTCCTCAGCAATGTCGGGTATCCGAGGTCATCCTTCCGGACACGAGCAAAGCCCATGACCTGCCTCTCTGTCAGATGTTCCACCGCATAATCCTTCCAATCGCGATGTCGCACTTAAGGGGGGACGGGCGTCTCGCCCGTCTGTGTGGAGCCCTAACCCACGATATAGCGGTCCATGCGCGTCTCGTGCGTTGTGCGAGACAGGACATCTGTGTTGTCTTTTTTCCTGGCCGGGATGCCCGTATCATTTTAATCCACAGGCAAGATGCCCGTGCCACTCTGTGCGCTACTCTTCATACCACTTTCCTTGGGAGTTTTGGATTGGCGGGACTGCATCATCCGTAATCGATTCCTCAAGTAATGGTCTGTGCTTGGCGCTGCACACTAGCGCATCCTGCCTGTCATGTTGGTTGCGTCCTTCCTGTCTGAACCCTCCGCCCTGTCCTATCCAACATCTGCGGTGCAGTACTTGCACTTTTTGGCTGCCAGGGGGATGGCCTCAGTACACTTGGGGCACTCCTTGGTGGGAGGCGGAGGTGGAGCGGGCGCCTCCTTGACCAGAGATTTAGCGATCATGTAAACACAAAATCCGATTACAGCGAAGTCCACGACGCTCCCAAGAAAATTGCCATAATTCAATGCATTAACAACTTCCTTTCCATCCGCAGCAGTGATTTTTCCCAAAACGATCTTGGCTGAGCGCCATTCACCACCAGGGATCACCAGACTGATAAGCGGCATGAGAAGATCCGCCACAATCGAGGAAACTACCTTGCCCACGGCACCGCCCATGATGACTGCGATAGCCAGACCCAAGACTTGGTTCTTCAGTAAGAAATCTTTGAAACCTTTCACCATGTTTTGCCTCCTCTGGCTCGAATGGCCTTGAGAGTGAAAAGATGTCCGGAGATGTAACCTAGCGGTCGAAAAAACCCAATACGGTTCCAAGGAAAATCAGACTTTAGAGAAAATCGTTTATATTGGAATTCCCGTAACGCGTCAATTGGTCTTTTCAAGGCGGCTAAGTGCAATTCAAAGTGCGACATTTAATTGGAGACCGGATGCCCTCAACCTGCCAACCTACTATCCGGTAAGCGCCGCGAGGGCGCGGCGTCTCCTGTTGCACTTGGAATTGCACCCGGCAGGCTTGCCTTAATGTGAAATTGGGGTACGCTAATAGATGTCCTGGATGGGGGTGATGAACCGATCCGGGGGTCAGAGTCTTAGGGGCAGGAGTGAATGGTAGAGCGGAGGAAGCCCAGATTCCGGGGAAGAGGCGCGGATTGGAACCCTTCCAACCGGTTTGAAAGCCTACACTACGAACATGAAGCGGACCAAGATGAGGTCGGAGAACCTGCTCCAACCACCCAGTTTCTGAAAGACCACAGCAGAAGTCTGATCACCTACAACGACAGCCCGGACGTGGGATTTGACGCGAGCATCAATCCTTATCGCGGTTGCGAGCATGGTTGCATTTACTGTTATGCCCGTCCGACTCACGAGTACATTGGCTACTCAGCGGGTTTGGATTTTGAGACAAAGATCCTGGTTAAGGAACAAGCCCCGGACTTGCTGCGATCAGAACTCTCTTCCAGCAAGTGGAAACCGCAAGTGGTGGCCATCAGTGGTGTGACTGATCCTTATCAACCCATCGAGCGGAAGCGAGAACTGACCAGGAGTTGTTTGGCGGTCTTTTGCGAGTTTCGAAATCCTGTGACGGTTGTGACCAAGAACTATCTTGTCACCCGCGATCTGGACTACCTTACCGACCTGGCAAGAGATCAAGCCGCCGCGGTTTTCCTGTCTGTGACTACACTGGACAGAGATCTCTGCCGGACTCTGGAGCCAAGAACCTCACATCCCCTTCGTCGCCTGGCAGCCATCGAAAAGCTCAGTTCGGCAGGCGTGCCAACTGGGGTGATGGTGGCACCTGTGATCCCCGGACTGACCGATCATGAATTGCCGGCTGTGCTGGCCGCATGCGCAAAAGCTGGCGCGCAATTTGCAGGATACATTACCCTCCGATTGCCTCTGACAGTCGCCCCCCTCTTCGAACAGTGGCTCACCCAGCACGTGCCCGATCGAAGGAACAAGGTGCTAAACCGAATCCGTTCGCTGCGGGATGGTAGGCTGAACGATCCTTGTTTTGGCTCGAGGATGCGGGGCCAAGGCATATTTGCAGACCAAGTGGCTGAAATGTTCGCTATCTCCTGCCGCAAACTAGGGATTGCTGAAAGGGGTCCAAGCTTGTCAATCGCAGCGTTCCATCGTCCCTCGAATACCCAACTCGAGCTCTTCAGTCCTTAAATGCCGATACGCAATTCAAAGCTCGGGACGCTGAACAGGCCGGTTGGAACAGGACACCCCACAATCTCTACTCGCCCCTGATATCTTGAATAGATGGAACCGCGGGTCATGGGTCTTTGTGGAGTCGGGCAAAAGCGGGGAGCGCTAGTTCGGGCGAAAATCCCGACAAGAATGCCCTCAGCCCTCCTCTCCCCGAGCCCATCGAGAAGCCAACGCCCCGATCCAGTCTGAAAAAACCTCGCCCCAGGAAGGCTTCCATTCCACCGGTTCGCTCTGAGGATTAATGCCTGCCCTGCCAAGAACTGCCTGAACACGGGCCGTATAGTCTTGTTTCTCGGGAAGAAGACCGTTATAGGCTGCAATGGCTTTCTCGTCCCCGTGGCGTGCTACCATCCCTTGCAGGATACTGGTACCTACAGCGATGTTCTGTTCAGGATTGAGCAGGTTTCTTTCTGCAAAATTGAACACCCTGGAGTGGATTCTCACATTGACTTGCATGAGTCCTAGATCGCCCGAAGGCGCCACGGCCAACGAGTTGCCACCACTCTCAACCACCACAATAGCGGCGACAACCGCGGGGTTGAGACCCTTGGCAACGCAGTTCCGTGCGATTGCCACTGCATATCGGTCCCTCTCTTCTTCGCCCAGGGAGGTCTGAGCGAGCACGCGAGCGGCAACCTTCCGGGCTCGCTTGACCCTCAGGTCAACGACATCACCGTGAAGCATCAAATACCCGGTTATACCCGTCATTGCCAACATCAGAAAGATGACAAAGGCCAAGATCACTTTAGTCTTCCCGGGCCTGGTTGATCGGTGAGAGGACCGTGCTACTCTCGCCATCGAGGGATGACGTTGTTGCGTGGAAACCGTTGATTTTCTTTTCTTCCGCGGCATCTTCAGAAAGGAGGATCGTCTTCAGCCCGTTGGTTAAAGACAATGATCGATTGGCTGGAAAAGCTCATAGTGCAGCGCCTGGGTGGATTCTTCTATGAAGAACCGCCAAACCGCTCAGCTTTATTGCTCAACTTGATAATTGGGAGCTTCCTTGGTGATGATCACATCGTGAACGTGGCTTTCTTTAAGACCAGCCGAAGTAATCCTGATGAATTGGGCTTTGGTTTGGAGTTCCTGGATACTGCCACAGCCACAATAGCCCATCCCGGCCTTCAAACCGCCGACAAGTTGCGTTACCATGGCGGCTAAAGGCCCTTTGTAGGGGACGCGTCCCTCTATCCCCTCAGGGACCAATTTCTGTTCGTTGGTTTCCGCTTCCATATGGTACCTATCCCGGCTGCCGGTCTGCATCGCCGACAGAGAGCCCATCCCTCTGTAGCCTTTGAAACTACGCCCCTGAAAAAGCACAATCTCTCCGGGGCTTTCGTCCGTTCCGGCGAAGAGGCCTCCAATCATCACGGTGTCCGCCCCGGCGGCAATGGCTTTGGTAATGTCGCCTGAGAACTTAACACCGCCATCAGCAACGAGTGGCACATTGGCTTGTCTTGCGGTTCGAGAGCATTCGAGAATTGCCGAGATCTGGGGGACTCCGGCTCCAGAGACCACCCGGGTTGTGCAGATAGAGCCTGGACCAATTCCGACCTTTATCCCATCGGCGCCACAGCGAATCAGATCAGCAGTGCCTTCCGCAGTCGCCACGTTCCCGGCAATCAATTCGGTCTCCGGATACTTTCGCTTGATGAGAGTGATGACTTCCATAACGCGCTTTGAATGACCATGGGCTGTGTCTATAGCAATCACGTCGACTTTGGCCTTCACCAATGCATCAGCGCGGTCCAGGTAATCTCCAGTCAC
>DATKMG010000729.1:0-4607 GCA_035541995.1 Terriglobia bacterium | reverse complement strand
GGCAGGAGTGGGCGGTATGCCAATGACACCGGCATTGAGAGCCTCGTTGCAGACCCACTGTGCACGGTCGAGCGGAATGCCATGCTTACGTAGAATGCGCCAAAGCGTCACCTTGTTTGGTGCGATTTCATATTCGGCCGGCGCGATGTCGGGCCAGCCGGCGTCGATTTCCTTTTTGGCCTCGACCCATGCGGCAGGCGCGCTGTCGGCGGGTTGGGGTGCGGCGCAGAAAGCAACCTTCCCGTCATGTAGGCCGATTGCATAGCCCATGAGGTATTCATTGGTATGGGCTTCTTTGGCGGTGTGAACGGCTCGCACAAAGGTACGGATCGCATTGGACAGACACTTGCAAGTCTCATCGTCGCTATCGGCCACAAGATCGATCGGTGTATTCTGAAAAGCCTGCCACGCCTGCCGGAAAGCCTCCTGGTTCAGGCCAGCATTCATCGCGTCGGCACGCTCAATCTCAACTGGCGATTCATGGTTGGTGACGGCAGAACACCGCTCAAGCTGAGTCGCGATCCTGCGCATCACCATTTTTAATTCCTGAATGCGATCATGATTGGCCGATTGTCGGAGTCTCTCCGCCAGCTTGAGCATAGTCTGCGCGTCCGTCATGGCTACGCCTCCCGCTTCTTGCTGCGGTTGTTGATGATCTCCACGAACAGCTCGACGATCCGCTTTGCGGTTTCATCGTATGCACGGAACTTCTTGTCGTCGCTCTTGTTGCCGAGCTTGCGGGACTTGGGCTGCTTCGATTTGCGGGTCATGGTTTCATTTCTCCAGTTAGTGAAAAGCCAGCAGCAAAATGATGATGGCCCATGGCAATAATCGCCAGGTGATCCGGCCCCATCTCCGCCACCACAGCGGAGGCCAGTAGCCGGTGCCGCCAATGACGGTTCCCCAGCTGCCGCGTGGACATGGTGCGCTCATGGTTTTTCCCATCTGTCATGCGAAAGTCTGCGGAACCAGTCACGCTGCAGCTGCATGTCGATCCGGAGCGCGGTGGTCTCGTCGTCGGACAGACCGAATGTCCGAAAGAACCATAGGATACGTCTCATTCTACCCTCTCCAATTCTGCCGACGACGATGCCACACCCTTCTCGTAAACTCGCACGGCCTGCTCCTCGTCGTCGCACAACAGCCTGCGGAACCCGATCAGGCCCGGCCTGGCATCGTGCTTGGCGTGGATGACGAACACGCCGTGTTTCCGGATCAGCCGCATCTGCATCTCGCCGGATGGGCCTATGATGTTGGAGCGGATGATGGTCATTTTCCCCTCCCGGTAACCACGGTGAACCGCGGCCATACTTCTGCAGGGTCCGGACCAATCGCCCTCTGGATGGTCTCCTCAAGGGCTCTGAATGCCATGAAACTGCAGTCCTCCTCGGAGTGTCCCAAGCTTGCGGAATTGTGTAACTCGGACTTGCAGATCTTGGAGGCTATGATGGAAGCTATGCGATCTCGGCTCATTATCTTTCCCCCGATCCAATAATCATACGATGCTCCCGTAAACTGTAGTTGTCAATGGGTGGGGACAATTATTTTGGGCCGAGATACCCCGGCTCGTCAGGAGCCGGCCCGTAAGCGTAATTCCAGTTGTTGGTTTTCCCGTATATTTTCAGAACGGTAGGCCAGTCGATGTTGATCGTCGTCTGGGGCTGGATGGGGAGTTGAACGGTCTCAAATCTTCGCTGGTTGAGCCATGTCACGGCGTGGGGTATGTACTGCTCGTCCTTCCCTCGGCACATCCGGATGAAGAACGGGAGAACCTTCATCGCCAAGCTCTGGTCGTCCTCATCGAGTTTGCACCACGCCTTGTAGGCCATCAGCTTTGAGCAGTTGAGTTTCCTCGGATATGGTGCCCAGAATTGCTCAAATTCCGGGGAGTATTTCTCCTTCGCTTTCGCCTTTGGCTTCGGTGGATCGACCAGTGAGGGATTGATGTCCGGGAAGGCGAATAGCTGTGCTGTCATCGAAGTTTCTCCGTTAGAATGCCATCTGTTGATCAGCCATCTCTTCACGCTGGTAGTCGCAATCCCTGATGGCGTTGGACGCGACATCGCAAAACACTTTCACGGTCCCGATCGGGCCCGACCTGTTCTTCTCCACAATCATGTGCATCTGGTTGAGGCACCGCTCCATGTCCTTCTCCCACACGAGATGATCGGCAGAACCCACGGCGGGCTCCTTGCGCTCGAGGTAATAGGCTTCGCGGTACAGCATCAGGATCACGTCCGCGTCCTGCTCGATGTTTCCTGAGTCCCGGAGATCGGCCATGGTCGGACGCTTGTCCTCCCGCCCATCAACCCCTCGTGAAAGTTGACACAGCAGCAGCGCCGCGCAATCCAATTCTTTCGCCAGTGCCTTCACGCCCGCGGTCAATTCCCCGATCTCGTTGACCCGATTACCGGCATATCGACCTGAGGACTTCATCAGCCCGAGGTAATCAATCACGATGAAGTCTAAGCCCTTGGTTCGCTTCTCCTGACGAGCTCGCGACCCGACTTGGCTGAGGCTCATCGCCGGCTGTTGCTCGATTCGCATGGGCAAACCCTGCAGACGGTATCCCGCGTCCCGGATCGCCATGAACTGGTTCTCGGTGAACCGACCCGATCTTAAACGGGTGTAGGCGACCTTCTCCGCATCGTAGGCTTCGTCCGTGAGCATCCTTTGGGATAACTGCACATCCCCCATCTCCAGCGAATAGAAGATGCCCTTGTGGCCCTTGGAGGCCATGTTCCGGGACAGGCAGAGGGAGGCGGCGGTCTTTCCACTCCCAGGTCTACCCGCCATGACGATCAACTCCCCCCGCTGGAACCCCAACAGCTTGCGGTCCAAATCCCTCAACCCAGTGGATAGGCCCGATATGGACCCTTCCCGCGCATAAGCCTTGGCCGCAGCATCCATCGCCCGGGCTACGGACTGTTCCATCGTTAGGGAAGGCGTCCCAGTCGCCACGCGGGCCGCCAGGAGTGCGTCAAGCTCCTGTATGGCCCAAGAGGCCATCTCCACCGGGTCGCCGCTCCCTGCCTTTCCTAGCTCGCTGGCTACCCCTTGTAGTGCCCTACGGTCGGACAGGTCCTTCACCATGTCGGCCAACTGGGGGGCTTCGCTGGCTATCGCCCCTTCTGCGGCGAGGTGGGCTAGGTACTGTCGGAGGTTTAGCTTTCCAATCGTGATTTCGGGCAAGAACGTCGCCACCGTCACTGGATTGGCCTTCTTGCCGGCGCCGATTAATTGGGCGCAGACCTCCCATAGGTTCTGATGAACTGGCTCGTAAAAGTCAGTTGGGCTGACTTTCTCGGAAAGGCTTGGGAAGATGGCGTTGTTGAGAAACACGCTGCCAATAAGTAATTGTTCCAGCTCTATATTATGCATCAATTCGACCCCGTCCGAGCACCTTTCCACCCGCACTTGCGGCAGGACAATCTCTTGTTTTCTGCCTGCCACCGACGAATTTTCCCGACGTGGCCGCATTTCCTACACCGAACCTCAATGATGTTTTCGTCATCCTTCCTAATGGCCGTCTCGGTTTGCTTTCCGGCATGACGAGCGCAACTCCAATTCATTCTGGTCATTTTCCATCTCCGGACACACTACGCCTTAGCCCTTCTTTCCTTGTGGTAGGGGACGAGCGTCCATACTGACCACACACAGCTTGGGAGACCAGAAGGTCAAAAGGCTGCGCGAAAGATAGGGTTCTTTCCATTCGTCGGGGCGCACAAGGGCTCAGTACGTGTCTTGGCTGCTTGGGAGTTACCCTCCGGCCAAAGTCTTCCCCTCTTTTCCTCCCCCGGTAGACCGCCGGGCCAGTTGGCAGGGAGGATTGCTCAGTCGGCGAAATGCCGGGCAGGTTCCTACCTCGCCGCGCGAGCGCGGACTTAGGAACCGATTTGATCTGGCTGGGTTGGGGGAGGGCGGTTGACGAATGTGGATAAAACCACTAAGTCTCCGTCTACCCGATGGCTCCTGCCAGAGAACCACATCGGTTGTAGTTTGCGACCCGCGGATTTGTCCCCCGCGGGTCGTTTGCTTTTGTGCGTCAGATTCGTGAAAGCGTCAAGGGCGCTATTCCGACCATTCCCATACCACGATGCGAAGTCTGGGACGCTCGCTATAGCGTTTTGTTATGTAGAAGTTCACGATCTGGGCGTCGTCTTTCCAAACCACCCTGTTAAAAGAATCCAGTATTGCCTTGACGACATTGTCAGAATCGGGCTTCGTTGCGGGAACGATCTTCCCTGCGATGGCGTCCAGCTTCTTCCTTGAGGGCCAGCTGTCCGGAACCGGCATGTAAGCCTCAATCCGGACCTCCAATGGAACGTCCGAAGGTGGAATCCCCATCATTTTCAACGAGGCTTCCTGTCTCAGACGGTCCTCATACTTTCGGGTCTCCGCATCGGTGTAGGTCTGGACAAATCTCTTCTTCCCCTTCCCGACGATGCGGAACCGGGGGCGGCCCTTGCCTCTCGGCGGACCCAATAATTCCAATACAAACGGTGGGTTGGGCATATTACCTCGCAAAATACGAAAGGGCCCTGCGGGAGGATGGGGGCATGGACGCCGCAGGGCCCTTCGATCATCCGGCTAACCTCGGGGAAGGG
>DATKMG010000728.1:0-16025 GCA_035541995.1 Terriglobia bacterium | reverse complement strand
AGGGGCTTGCAGGTATTGGGGGTAGGTCGGCGCTCCGCTTATTGATCGGCAATGAGCGGATCGGCGTGATTGACGCCAGATTGGAGATTTGTGATGACCTTACTTGCCACTGCCAAACGCCGAAAACGCTATGAGACTTCTTGCTCCTATCGCGGACGGCACATCGTTGTGGACCTCCAAGCTTTCTCCTTGCACGTTCGGCTTAAGGGGAAGCGGAGCGGGTTTGAGGTTCCTTACGATGCCGTGATGGACCTGGGAGCGAAATTGGCCGACCGCGCCCGCCGCGCTGAAAAGATTGCCAAATCCAAACAAAGGAGATCATCTCTATGACTGTGGTTAAATTTTTTTCCGACAATCAGGTTTCTCAAATGGAGGAGCTTCATACCCAGGCGTCCAACCTTCTCTTCCATCGGGTTTCCACTGGCTCTGACCGATTCCGCCAGTGGTATTATCCCGACGCCCCAAAGAGTTACAGGGCGAATGCAGCCGTGGACTTGGAGATTATCAGGGGACTTTCGGCCATGAAGACTCCCCACCAGGTTGCCGACGAGATTTACGAGGCGCATCGATGAGCGGAGATTGGAAAATCGACGTTGTACCTATCGTGATGCTTGCGCTGTCAACTGGACTTCTCTTGCAGGGGTTTTGGGAGTACAGTCACAGGCGGCATGAACTGATCGGTATCCTGATGGGCCTCGTTGGCGTCTTCGGGATAGCCGCTACGTTGGGCGCCGTCCTGTCGCTCTAACCTATGGCCGCTTGCTTTGCGGTTCATCCTCCTGATGGGCCGCACGGGAAGTTACCACCTGACAAGGAGATGCAAGATGACTCTCATCCTCAGCACAACGTATTCGAAATGCCGGCTGCGGGTTCCCGTTGACTCGCTTGAAACCGCCCAAACCTACTTCGAAAGCTGGCGTGACAGTAATTCCTTGGCGTCATCCGAGATGGGCCCTGAGTGCGGCCTGATCCTGGATGACGACCGGGAAACTGCCTTCCTCTCCTACAATGGGCGCTGCTGGACGGATCGCTCATGCTCCGTCGAGTTGCTTCCCCACTTCGGCCGCGGGCTTCGTGGCCCCAAAGATTATAAGGGGGTCAACTAACATGGAATCCGCGCATTGCTGCACCAGCGAAACTTGCCCTGAACCTGGGAACTATTATGTTACCGCCGTCGATGGGCCGTCTTTGTACTACATGGCTGGACCCTACCCTACCCATGCCGAAGCCTTAGCAATGGTCGAAAAGGCTCTGTCTATCGCGGACAAACACGATGGCCGCGCCTGGTTCATGGCTTGGGGAACCGTCCGAACAAAGGATGGATATTCAAAGCCCGGGAGCCTTAATCGGGCAAACTTAATTTGAACGGCTGCGGAGGTTTTTCTAATGCGCGACATTGAAGAGGTTATTGAACGGATGGCCGCAGACGGTGAAGAGGCGGAACGGCTGGAAGCACTAAATTCTTCCGCGCTTGCGAGTGTTCGGGCACTGGGCGAGATCAGTGAAATGGTGGTCGATAGTTGGAGCGTGAAAGATACCTGCCCGTTTCGCCCACTTGCCATCCAGCAAACGAACTCTACCGAGAAGGTGTAAAAAAAACATGATTATGCGTCCCTATGTCGTCTTTAGTTGGACAGGTTGCGGAGGGTTCAGGTTCTACCACTTTCACCATTGCGAGCCGGCGAACTGCCTGGTACTCTGGCGCCTCGTGATCCGCTTCTAGGTGAAATCCTCTACCCCTACGTCTCTGACCTGCTGTTCCATTGCTCTTTTTTGCGCAAACTTTGACCTGGAGATTGCCAGCACGCGCTGGTAGGCTGCCCCCCCCTTCATCATTCCGCGGATATACCTCTCTGTAGAGGGTGAGTACGTCTTCAGGTGAAGGGAAAACTTCGTGAATTCCTCGGCCGTCAGTTCCCCCTTGATGTGGTTGCATGATATACAGATCCCCTCGATGACCCAGGGGTCTCCTCCCTTCGATATCGGGGTGGGATGGTCGGGGCTCATGGTGGATGCCTTGATCTTCTCCCCACAGTACCGACATGGACGGCCTACGCACTCCGCAAGCACTTGCCGGCCTTGCGGTAGGGGAATCCTTCCATCAAAGCCCTTTTTCCGCATCCTCGCATTGAGATTGGAGATCAACTGCTGCGAGCGCTTCTTGAATAACGCTGCTTCCTTCGGCTTCAAGCCCGAGAGCAGGTCTAGTTGCAGGGTTTCCATCGTTTTCAGCCTTTCTTTTTATTAAATACAATAAAAACCGTTATCCGTGCCAGTATCTCCAGGCAATCTCTGGCCGCGCCTCGAAATGCAGGCTTTTCGCCGCGGCTCTCTCCAGTCTAAGGAGTTCCCACGATTGGTATACTTTCTCGGTCAATTCGCCAAGATCCGGCCAGAACGTCACCAAGGCCAGCAGACACGCGACCTCAGTTGACCACGACCAATTTGAGACAGCGAGGATGCCGATTGCCAGCGATGAAAGGTATTTCAATGCGCCTCCGATGATGGTTGGCTGTTGCGCGCTACTTCTGATAGGCGGCTAGGGCTTCCTGAATCCGCTGTTGCGCTGTTCCGCCGAGTTTACTTACCGCCTCCATCAACGATTTGTCCTTCTCCCGCAGCCGCGTGAGTTCGGCAAGGAGGGCGGAGCCGGGGTTGCACTTGCCCGCCCCGAAGAGCAGTTTGCACCTAAAACAACAATTTTCCCCGCGCAAAACTTTTAATTTGTATTCCTCGATATATTCATCCGGGAACTTTTTGGCGTGTTCAATCACATCAAGACAGGTCGCTCCATCCGCGTATGACTGGTGAATGATGCCACAGGAATGTGATTCGGCGACGCTCAATATCTCCATGCACGCCGCTTCAGCCTTCTCCGCACGCTCTCGCATGTCTTTAACTTCAACTTCTAGATTGTCCTTGTCATTTTTAACTATCTCTAGCTGCTCATGCAGGTCGGCGAGGTTGTTTGCAATGTCGGCGTCGATGTATTCCTTGGCCCCGTTTTTCACGGCAGCTTTAATGGCTTCCGCGTACGATCCTTGGTCGATTTTCCCGCCGCAGTTTGGGCAAAAAACCCATCGCCCTTGCAGGCTGATTCCCCTTCCGCATTCGCACCATACAAGGTCTTTGGTTAAAGCTCCAGAGCCAATTCCAATTTTAACAACTGCACGTTGGATGAGTTCGGCAATTTCGTCATCGCGGGCGTGCCAGGCAAGAAAGACTACTTTATGATAAGGGGTGCCGTGGTCATACTCGCAATGGTAATGCTGCTTCCAAAAGTCTTCAAACGTCATGGCTTCTCCTTCTTGGTGCCAGCCGCGCTATTGGTTCGCGGTGGCGAAGTATCTCATCAGACCGCTATCCTAGTCCTCAGTTCGGTTACAATCTCACAGTTAGCGGGCACGCCATGTCGCCCAGACCGCCACTCCAGTTTTACCTGGCCATGATAGGCCCCTCGCCACGGTGGAGAAACCTCAAGCATGAGCGACGTGCATTCCGCGTCTTTGCAGAGTTGCACTACTTTCCTAAATAGTTCTACTATTTCGTCTGGAACCTTGGGCTCGTCCACTTCACTCTCCCTTCCGCTCTCGCCAGTTTAGGTTCAGGATCATTCAATCCCCTCTCTCCGGCATCCACACAAGATCGGAGGCCCACTTGGTTTCTTTTCCGCTTCGGAAAAATCAAAAAAGGATTGGGCTATCTCAATAGTCTGCACCTTGCCCTCATAGCCAATAATCGTTGTGCATCCCAAGCCGACCAGGTGATTTTCCGCGGGACATCCACAATCAGGACAGTTCGGCATTTTTAGATGGCCTCCGCGATTGCATCTAGGACGGATTAAATCCGTACTTTAAAAGGGCCTCGGATACTATATCCATCGGCCACCCTGCCTCACGTAGCAGCCTACAGAACCCCATTACATCCCCGCGAACAAGCCTGTACTCAATTCCGGTCTTGTAGCCATGATGATTAGTACAAAGAGTCATCAAATTAATCGGCTCATTCTCTTTTGCTATTCGGTATGGAACAATGTGATCCACAGGAAACCGCTTTTTACCTTGGTAAGCTCGACAAACCAAACAGCTTCGAGCGTCCCTCATCCGTATAAGCTCGGCGGTGTAATTCCAGCCATCGCCCCTGTAGACATCACCACCACGCCAGCACGGATGATCCTTCCCTCTCTTTTGGTTCTTTCTTGCCCACGCATACCAACATTCGCCAGAACAAAATGCTGGATTCCTCCGCTTTATTTCTTTCTTCACGATGACAAAAGTTTTACCACAACATTTGCAGCTAATCGTTACGTGCCTCGAAGGGTCAGTCCTTTTCCACTCTCCCATACATCGGAGTGAACAAAACCTAACTCTTTTATTGGCTCTCACCACAGAGCCGCAAATCTCGCACTTTATTTCTTTGTGCTTTCTGAAGTCCCATGCGCATCTACGGGAACAAAAATTACCCCACCCATGACGAATTTCTTTTTTGGCGATTTCAATTTTTTTGCCGCATTGTTTGCACTCACGGGTCTCCCAGCACTCCTTATTCCTTTTGATATCAGGTCTTTTAGACCCGGTTTTGGCCGCAGAAATAAGCTGTGGTTTAGCGCATCCACAACTTACAGTTGCTCCCCTTAAAAGATGGCAAGCCCGAACTGATACCATCTTTCCGCATGAACATCGGCATAGCCATTTCGTTGACCTATTCCCAAACTCAGGCGAATGCCTAATCACAGTCCATTGCCCGAACTTTTGACCGGAGAGGTCTTCCAGCTTTCCCATTTATAGTTCCTCGGCTTCCTCTGATAGCTTCTGGCGAGGTTTTCGGCGGAATGGCGTCCGCTTGAGCGGTGTTCGGGACTGAAGGCGTGAGCGTTTCATTTTGTACCCGCTGGGTTACAGACTGGGCACGGGATTACTCCGTGCTGGAGGTCCGGATTGGCGCAGCAGCAGGTATCCTCGAAGCAGTCGGCAGTGACCCAGCCTTCTCCACCGCACTCTCCACATTCTTCTTCGTCCTCGTAATAGTTGGTGTCCCACTCGCTCATTTCTTCACTCTCACGCAACCAATTTCTTCGTGCTTTTCGCGGCATTGGGGAGATTCGCAGACGGAAATGCTTTGCTTGCCAAAGGATTTACAGAAGGGACAAATCCAAATAGTTTCTTTGCCGCATCCCACACAAACGCCCATTGTGACTATGCCGTGGGTCATTAGTTTACCCTCTGTGCCGCAATCGTGTCTGCGCTCTTGGCCGGCATCACCCGGCGTTCCGCAAAGCCGAAGATCCTTGCTGCCCGCCTGGAGATTACAAGTATGCTTGCCCATCCCTTTCGATCGGGAGGCTGGGACGGCTTGTCCGCATTCACTTGTTCCTCAATCACCTCTACCAGTGCCTTTGTCGCTTTGTAATGGCTATCCTGGCCCTCCGAGGCAAGATAAGAGGAGCTGATGGCCTCGATTTGCTCTGCTTCGCTCTCGGCGCCTTCCTGCTCTGCCAGTTTCATTGCCTTCCTCAAGACTTCCGCGGCCGAGGCGTCGAGTTGGAACCCTTTGTACGATCTCTGCTCCAGGGCGATAGGCACAACCTTGTTGATCTCTCGCCGGAATTGGTTGTTGGGCATTTCAGTTGCCATCCTTGCCAGATCCGCTGTCCGCTTCGACTCTGGGACCTTGGCCAGGTCGATTGCATTGCTCATGGTCATTTGGGCAATAGCGGGCTCCGCAATGGTTTTCTTCAGTTCCGAGTACGTTCGAGCATAGGCGTAGGAAGCCGGGGCTGACTTATCGCCCACCGCCTCACACCACGCTCCAAAGTTCTCGTACCCAATTTCTTCATACAGCTTCTCTTCAATCATCCTTTCGCAGATTGCGGCATAGGCTGTCCAGGTACGGCCGGCGAGTAAGACAAGAGCCTTCGCCTCGTCGGTTAGTTTTATTGCCTCTGCTTTCCTATCCATTTGTGGGCTCCTTATTCGTTGGCGATTTTTAAAAGAATGTCCGCATGGCACGGTCTATCAAGCCGACACCAGCACATTAAATCTTTGCCTCGAAGAAGACGCTTTATCGCCTCTTGAGGTCCATCTGGAAATCTTTTCATAAACTCTGAGAAATCCCGGCAAGCTACATAGAACGGACCATCAGCAACATCCTTAAACTTGCTCGGGTCCCATATCCCGCTAACGGCTTCCTCAAACATTCGTAGCGAGACTTCCACCCCGCAGAACCTCTGTGCGTGCCAAAACGGATTCCCAAACTTTGTAGGACGCCCAACGTAAATGGCTCCCTCCGGCATCCGCCAACCATTCGTGCGTTTACGCTGAATTCTTATTGGCATCGGCTATCCTTACGGCATCTCTCTGATACGCAAATCTCTCGGCCACTCTTCCATGTCGCCACCTTTACGGTCTTTGATTCGAAATGGGATTTTCGCTTGGTCGGCCCCTATTCTGGTCATGGGATGAGCGCCTAGCTGCTTCATAAAGAATGGCACGCCAGCAGCCGCGCACTGGTCGCGCACGCTTCGATACCAATCTAACTCTGAAGGTCGCGCCTTCGGGCCTGACTCGCCACCGGAAACGATCCAGTCAAGCGAACGGCGTTCGTACTTCGACTCGGCTGGTCGCCACGAAAAAAATGGAGCGAAATTCACCGGGCCGAGCACTGGTTCATAACTCACCCACCGTACCGCCGCAGGGGTTTGCAGGAGAAGAGGAATCCGCTCGTCGGCGGTCTCTTGATTTTCCACCGACACACCAAGATGGACATTTTTAAACTTCTCTTTCCCGGTTTTCAGGCAGTAGATGAATGCGTTGCGCTTGTTATTTTCCTCTATCGTTTTCGGAGGAAACCAATCCCATTTTTCGGCCCAGTACCGAACGTCCCGCAGAAAGCACGATTTCCACTCTATCGGCGCCTTATAATCTGATCCGTATTGAGCGGTCATCATTGAGTGCATCCGAGACGGACGCTTTGTCAGCACTTGGAAAGTGTGTCGGGTGGCCATTCCCATCACCGCGAAAATCTGCGCAATATACCGATCTGGGATACTCTCATGGAACAGGTCACTCATTGAGTTGACGAAGATTTTGCGCGGGCGCTTCCAGCGCAGCGGCTGATCGAGCCTGTCTTCGTGCATCCGCACGTCAGTGAACTTACGCCCGGGATATGGTCGTGGAAAGACACGCTCGGCATAGCAGTTCTTGCATCCCTGGCTGACTTTGGTGCAACCCGTCACTGGGTTCCACGTATCCGAAGTCCACTCAATTGACGTTTTTCCCATAAGAACCTTTTTATTAAATACAATAATTTCAGAGCACAGGGCCAGATTCTCATTGTGAGGGAGCTTGAGTGGTCTGGCTTTCCTGTGCCCTAACTTTTACGCTCACTTTCGTATCTTTGCCTCGCGCATGTCTCGATGTGATAAACCGAGTCATCAAAGGTTGGTTCGTTCGGTTCGTTCCATATCGGCTTGCTTCCGCACCCCGAAGCCCAATGTACGATTTCGTCAGTTTCCGTCGCTCTTGCCATCCGGCTAACGATTTCGTCAAGCTGGCGCTGAATCATCGGAGTCATCACCACGGGAATGGCGAAGTCCACCTCGATACGCTTAATTTCAAAATCGTCGTCGCTCGGGTCAAGCCCCCTTGAGGTTTGGGCCTCAGCCGCTTTCTTCATGAGGATCATCGCTAAGTCCAACGCTTGAGACACGGAGAAAACAATGTGTCCACATCCATTAGCGTCAGGCTGTAAGTCAGGATGATTAATTACGACCTCATGGGTTTTAGGGTCAACGCCAACTTCCAAGATTCCCGACATCGTTCGTCTCCTTCTATGATTGCGCTCCCCCTGCCAGTCGGGGGAGTTATTCATTAATGGGCCATTGACTCCGATGGATGGTGGCGGCGGTTCACGATTTGCAGGCTTTCTGCTTGGTCAACGTCGCCGGCTCGCCCGTTCGATGCCCCACGTACTGAGGCAGCATCGAGGTCCGCTTCCTCCTGCATTGCACGGACAGCACACCGAATACATGAACTTGCCCCATCGCCCGACCCTTTTCATCGTTGTGGTATCTTGGAGCCGCTGGTTACGGGATTGTCTCCCACTCCCGCCAAAGTCCTATTGGCTCATTGGCCCAGCGGCAAAACCTTATCAGTCTTCGTCTTCCTTGTCCTTCTTGATCTTGACCTTCACCGTTTCTTCTTCCGCCACGATCCGGATGCTCACTTTTCCGTGGGTGTATTCGGTCTTGCCGTTTTTCTTCATGGCCACCAGGAGTTGACCTTTCAAATCCACTTCCTGCTCAAGCGTGGCCTGCCGCCTGTCCCTGGTCTTCGCGTAGAGCTTTGCCAGTCTCTCAAGTTCCTCGATTGCCGGATCTTCCATCCCCGGGAGCCTGACATCCTCTGGTTCTTTCTTCGCCATCAGCCTAACCTCCATTCTTTTCCTTTCCTAGCACTGTGCGTTGTTTTACTCTCCGCTTGATCGGCCACAAAATCTTAAACGCGCCGATAAATACCGTCTCCCACAATTTGTTGAATTGCCCGTGATAATACCCCCCATGCCGCCTTGGAAATTGGCATTCATAAATCCCGAAAGTGCTCCTACACACATTTTTGGACGGATACATTACCTTCGTGCCTCTGCCTGCCTTCGATTATTCACCTTCGCAATCCAGTCGATCCCATCGACAAGAGAAGAACAAGCAGGACAAGGCAAGTTCCCCTTGTGCAGGGGATTCCATCCCACCGTTTCAGCGGGGTACAGCTTCATCATCAACTGGATAAAGGGATTTTCCCAAGGATCGAGGAATGTCCCGCACTCAGGGCATACCGGATTCATCTCTCCCCGGCAAAGCACATGCGTACCCTCGTAGGGATAAAGGGCATAAAGCCTTCGCCGCGGTCCAGCTATGTTTTGAATGACATCGTGGACGTGACAGTTAGGATGCTTGGCTGGTGGATATTTGGGGTGAGGGATTTTACCTTGGTACTGTTGGGTGGCAACAATCGATTCACAAGCAACCTTGATATCCGCCGACGAGGGGAAAAAACTTGGGCGATTCGAAAGAACATCCGCTACGGCCCGCTTAAAGAGCGGAACCGCATAAGATTGGAAGTCCTGATACCATATCGACATCACGATCCTGGGCTCCGGCATGTTGAATCCGGGGAACCTGGCATGGAGTTCTTTAAACTCGCGCTCAAATTCTTTCTTGTCCATCACCACTCTCCGCCCAGCTTCTTCGTTGATCCGTTGCCATTTCCGTTACCATTTCCAAACGGGCTATGTTTCCACGTCCGGACTGCCGCCTTCCAACTCGTCATCTGAACGGTATACCCCTTGGGCTTCCAGCCGCGGGCTTCGTAGTGATCGATGAAGGCTTGCGCCGTCTCTTTGGCATTGGCGAATTCTTGAGATTCCATATAAGAAATCAATTCTTCGAGCGTGGGCGGAATAAACCGCTTTGTCTCTTTTTTTGGAGCAGCCTTCTTGGGCTCCTCTTTTACGCCAGATTGCTCAATCGCTTTCAATTGCTCGCGTAGAGCCTTGATCTTCTCTAGCGCTTTCGGCCTCGACCAGTCAAGGGCTGCATCCCAAATCAAAATGGCGTCATCAAACGATGTCCTCGCGTGCTTGCAGCCGTCCTTCTCCCACCAATCGAGGAATGCTAGATTGCTGTCTTTTGACATTAAACCTGACTACCTCAAGAAGTTTGAGATGGTCAACGGGTCTGGGTTGGAAAGGGATTGACCTTTCCTCAGCAGGTTTGCGGTAAGGGATCGGGCTGAGGTCCGATCCCTCCCACAAATCCAAAGGCCCGAGGGCCACGCGCTGGCCGGCGCGATGTTGTTGTTTTAGCACGATTAAGGGTTCGAATCAAGAGTGCTTTTCAATATCTTTCGTGCATTTCTATGTGCTTCCAAGATGCGATTGGTTTCGGCAAGATTGCAGTGCCGAGTCACTCGGTCAGTCGGGATAAATTCATTTAATACTGGCTTCCCATCGCAAACCGCAACCCCGTCAGTTCCCACCCCCGCCTTGTCGATCCGATTGATACTTACCGCATAGCGGAGTGTGGAGTCCAGCGCGGAAAGGTCCCGGGTGGAATACAATTCGAAAGTCTCTCCATCGTGCATGGTGACTTGCCAGCACTTCAGGATAATGCAAGCCATAGATTTTTCCCTTTGCGTAGGGGCCCAGACTTCGTGCGCGTACTTCCTCGTCCAGGTCCATCCCCTTCGAACGAGCATCCCCCGCAGTTTAAGGTTCACCACATCAATGATCCGGCAACGGTCGGAGAGAACATCCAGCATTTTACCGACCTGGCCCGTACCGTCCCCCCAAACCATCGGTATCCAGATTTCTCCATGATGGCGGTAGGCGTAACCTTTCACGCCCGGGAATATCTCAGGCCACTTAAAGGTAATCCTTCGCGGTAATCGCCTTCTCGTGATTGGTTCGAAACAGTTCATAACCTTTAGTCGATGAAAAGAATTGACCTGGGAACAACACGGTCTCCCCTGTACTCAATCAACCCCAGCGTCCGAAGGCGACCCCGGGGGTTGTTATACGCTCCCCCACCCAAGGTGTATCCGGACTCTGCCGCAAGCTCCTCGTTCGTCAATCCGTTCTCTCCAGCACGCAGCAGAGCTTCAAGGAGCCTTCGCTCTGGTCCTGGCAGCCGATTGAGTACAGAATGCTGAATCTCGGATGAATCAAGCGGAGTCGTGGGAGCCTGCGCCAGCTTGCGTCCTTCGTCGGTCAACTGGAGATTCTGGCCGGAATACTCGATCAGGCCCTTTACTCGCAAGCTTCCTCTTGGATTATTGAATGCGCCACCACCAATCTTGTAACCAGCAAGAAAAGCTACTGCCGTTTGTTCCGGTGAATGATTGCCGATACTCTCGCACCATGCGATTGCGTTCAGGATGCGCTGCTCGGGGCCGGTAAGAGGATTTGCGTCTTTTATTTCCAAGTTTCCTTGCCGATTAATTTCAGCCGAATAGTGGAAAACCTTCTTTTCCGCTGGCCGAGGAGGAGAAAGTCTTGTTTGGTCACTGAGGCTTAGTCCGATTTCCTTCTCCTGAAATGGATTGGGAGGAGCCGCAGGGTCAATCGGTTCTCCCGGCAACGTCTGACTCACGCTCGCAAGCCTTTGAATTGCCTGGGTGAATTTTAAAAGGAGTTCGTGCTGTTCTCGGTAGACCTTTCTCCATCGCTCAGCTTCCATCTTCACCGCTTTTCGAACGGCTTTATCGTCAACGACTGGGGTAATCACCTTTAGAGGCGAAGGGGACTGCTTCAATTTGGCCTTGAGTTCGCGAATTTCATTCCTTAAATCGGCTTCCGTCCGCGCCTTCTCTTCTGCGGCCTTGGGTAGATCGGCAAGTTTCGGCAGCAGGGCCATGACCTTTTCGGGTGGAGGCGGAGGCTCCAAATTATGACGCACCGATCCTGCCTCGGGGTGCGTAGTCTCAACGGTCCCAACCTTCAGCAGGATCTTATCGGTGGAGATTGCCCGTCCCAGGGCATAGAAGTATCCCGGCTTGAGCATCTTCACATCATCAAAGAATCCCCGCTGGTCGGCGCCATAGATTCCCAACTGATCGGCTGCCCGTTTACGGTCGATATCAATAGTGGTGAGGCCAACGAGGACGTTCTGGAGTTCCGCGGCGGCATCCTTCCGCAGCTTGCCAAGCCTTTGCGTGGCAAACACAGCGGCAAAACCACGCTTCCTGCCCCTTGTGGCCAGAGCAATCATAGCGTCAGAGGCTTCTGATTCTCCGGCCGACTTTTCCGGACAATTCCCAGTTACAAACACCTTTCCATTTCGCCTTGCAACGAATGCCCCAGAAGGAACTGTGATATCCCACACTATCCCTGAATAATTTTGCCGAGTCGCCCTTCGAATATAGTGATGTTTTCTGCGGCTAATCCGAACGGTAAATTGCCGATTTTGAGGAACAAACTTCTTGCTGACGCTGATTCCGAGCCTTAACCCTAACTCTTGAAAATCATCAGCCAGTCCCTCTTCTTTCCCGGGGTAAAACGCCGACCATCCAACTTTCCCGTGTGTTCCATCCCCGTGAAGCGCCCCTTTCCAGAGAGCACGTAATTGAGATTCAGATCCCATTTCCAGTAAAATTCTTGGTATACGATGGATCTCTCCTCCGAAGAAATCCAGTAGGTGAGAAGAAAATCCTACTCCTAAATAGAATTCTACCGATGGAGCATGTTTCACTACTTGTCCGTTAAGCCGCTGAATCCTACGCTTCTTTCTTTCATATCTGGAATACCTTACGCCAATTCTATCCAGAAGCGACGCAATCTCCTCAACCATCTTGAGATTTCCCTTAGTAGTTGAGTAAGCCTGTGAAATTGAAAGGTATTTTTTGTAGAGGTTTCCCTGCTTGCCAACGAACGAACCGTCCGTTACTACCCATCCCATTAATTCGCAATCGTCTTCGGTAAGATTTGGCACCCCAGGCCCAAATGGCGCTCCGCCGATTGGAATGTAGATCTGCCGCGGAACCTTTTCTGCCATGCAGAAAGTCCATGGATAAAAGTGCATATAATTGCTTCTAGATTTTTGCGCGCCCGCTTTCCTTCCCTGTTTCTGGCCTCGCTGAATTCGTCGCAAGACCACTCGGTGCTCTGGCGTGATTAGTTGGTCGATACCATCGCTTTTTAAGTTGATCATGGGTCCATCGTATAACCCCACGATAACCCGCTCAATTGGTTCGTAAGAATACTTCTCAGTCTTAGGATCGAAAGCAACAACTTCCTGCCCAACTTTCACATCCGCGTATTTTTTCCATCCCTCCTTAGTTAATAGCTCAGTAGAATCATCCATACAAAAGCCATGAGCCTCGTCTACAATCACCACAACTGGATGCCAGAGTTTCTTTGGAGCGTCTACCAGGGCTTCAAGGAACAGTCTAACCCAGCGGTGGCGGTCGGCAGGCTTCATCTCGTAAAGGTCACACACCGCGCTCGCGTGTAATTCTAGCAACTTCTCTGCTACTAAACCGGCAGATCGGGGGTCTGCTGGCGTCTCCCCACCTTTGCCCACGAGGACATAACCGTACTTCTCCCGTAGCGTTGAGAATTCACCCTCCGGGTCAATGATGATGACCTGGACCTTCCCAAAAAGCCTCTCCGCTATCAGCCTTATGGCGTAACTTTTCCCTCCGCCAGAATTGGCTTGAATTAGGAGGCGGGTCCGCAAGAGAATGTCAACGTCAACCTGCACCGGCTTGTCGTCGTGTACGCCCAATGTGAAGTGCGGCATAACCCTTCCAGTCAGAGCGGTATATCGTCGTCGGAGATTTGCTCAGCGGGAGACGCTATCGCCTCTCCGCTAAAGACGTTGAGAAGTTCTTCCACGTCTTTTGCCTTCACCAGCTTCATGGAGTTGATCCCGTAGTGGGCCATCAGGTAGGCGTGGACTTCTTCCCGGGTCCAGGGACGCGGCCGTTCAATCTGCTTCGATAGAGCCGCGCCCCACAATGACTGAATTTCTTTGCCAACTGCTAATTGTTCGTCCATCAGCGTACTCCGATTGTTTTCGTTGACAACTCCCAGATCACCCCGGGAATGTTAGGTCTTTCCTTGGAGCGTTTTGCATATTCATCCAGCAGAGTTACGGAGGGTTCGCAATACTCTGGATGCTCCCTGCACACGCGCTGGGGGTCGATAATCCCAACGACCTTTTCCTTGCCACCACCGATGTCCTGCCGTTTGACCCTCCATATCTGTTTTGTTGACGAACCTCGCGCATAGTGCAAGTCTGGACCCCGCTGGATCGCCGGCGTAACTTCCACTCTGGTCTGCTGGACTTCCTCTACCTGGGGAGCCTCCAGCTTTTTGGAAGCCTTCAAAATCTCCGCCGCTCTCCGCTTGTCGCCTTCCGCCTTCGCTGCGGCCGCGGCAATGCGGGCATCTTCATGCTGGAGCGCCAGGGCGACAATCTGGCGTACTCGGGTGCAGGTTTCGAGAGGATTCTTGATAGACTCGGGCACTTCCAGCGATGCAACGATCTGCGCAAGGTTGTTATTGATCTCGTTGGCAGTTTCAACCTGCGACCTCCCATTTGCCCCATCTGCCTCGCCTTTGGCAATCCGGATCTCGTTCTGGAGGGTTTTGATGTCTTCGAGGCGCTGTAGGCGCTGCCTTTCGATTTCCGCTTCCCTGGCGAGTCTTTCATTCTCTTGACGTACCTTCTCTTCTTCAGCCAGTTTGTATCGGGCGGTTTCCCGAGAAAGTTCGAGGTGGAGTTGCTTTGCCGGGACATCAAGCTCATGTTGCATCTCCATAAGCTTGTCCTTGGCCGAGTTGATGAGCCTTTTTGCCGGATCAATCCCTTCCTCGACATTCTTAAGAAAGACTTTGAGGGCGCTCATCATCTTCACCCCGCGCTCGTAGTCTTCTTTAGTGTTGATGGAATTTGCCAAAGTCTTGGCACTGGAAAGCATTTGCGCCAGGAGTTGCTTGGCCTCTTCAAACTCGGGGCTTGCTTCCACTTGGAGGGGGAGTGTTTCGACCTTAATGAGTTCTCCAACTCCGGTCGGTACTTGCACTGCTAGAAACGTGGACATCTTTGGTGCTCGCTTTCTGGCGGATTCATACCGCCGTTAAAATGGAATGTCGTTATCTTCCGACGCTGAACTTTTGGCAACGTCAGCCACCGGAGGAGAAGGGAGATTAGGGGGGGGCCGCTTGCGGAGGGAAGAAGCGTTTCTCCAAATAGTCTGCGAGACATCCCGTGTCATGGAAGAACTTCAACGCAGGGTTTGGTTCCTCGGTGTCGCGTAGGTCTTTAACTGGAGTAACCAGAACGCCTCTCTGGAAATCCTCTGCGGCTACCCATCCTACGCCGTTTCCAAAGAAGTCATCAGCAGCGTGGTATCTGCTTCCATCGCACAAATACTTTATTTCTATCATTCTCGGCATAACTCCAAACTCCTTTCTCCTATTTTTCTTCCCAAGGTTTAGATCCCCTCGCCATCCTTCGATAGACGAGGTACAGCGCTGACTTCCACTCTTGCGTGTCTCCCGGGTCTGTCCATTCCGTCTTGGCGTAGGTTCCCGTCTTTTTGAGTTGCAGGCTTAGACGGCGCCAGCGGAACGGTGGAACGAGCGGACGCGGGATTCCGGCTTCGTATGCCGCCAACTGGATGGACCATCCCTTCTCGACGGACCCATCGGCCGACTTAAAATCGATCAGATAAGGTTGACTCTTGATCGTCCCGGTGACATCGAGCGTCATCCCATACTGCATTCCTGCCACGGTTGGATACATCCTCAATTCGCAGTCGATGGGTTTAAAGCTAGTATCAGAAACGAACAGGCGGTAAGCATCTAGCCGGGGCTTGACTCGTTCATCGACCGTGTTTTCGTCAAGGTCGCCTTGCTGAAGGTAGTGCAAGGCTGCGTGGAGCGCCCCCCCGATCTGCCTTTTTCTTTCCAGCATCACCTTGTCCACAAAGGCGAAGCTTGGAAGGATCCCTGTTGCGCTCAAGACCTGGGTCACGCTAACGAGAGGTCTTCCGTCAAAGTAATAAATGTGCCTCTGAGAATCAAATGACGGACCTTTTTGTGATACGGCAAACATGGGTTCGGCTAACTCCAGTTTTCTCTGCAATCTGCCAGTAGTAAAAACCTTGAAGCCTCAAACTCAATATCAACTTAAGTTTCTCATCTGTTATCCCGGTGCGGACTCTTCTTCTTCCAGGGAGCCTAATGGCTATGGGACCACCAACATCTTTCCACCGCCTACCTGTAACGATCATAGAAACGCAGGCATAAGATATTGAAAACTTCCTTGCAATCTCGATTTCAGAATTTTTTCCTTCGCTGAATAATTCCCTAATTTTAACAACCTTTTTGGTAGTCAACTTTGCTGCGTTTCCTCGCCTGTTATTTTCGGCAGCAGTCGCAGGTTTCAAATGCTCAGGATTAACACAGAGACGATGCCGACACCTCTTTCCTCCATCACATTCTTTTGGCTTATGACAGAGATGATC
>DATKMG010000727.1:0-3940 GCA_035541995.1 Terriglobia bacterium | reverse complement strand
CGAACAACTGCGCTCGCTGTTGCCCATCCTTGTAGTAAGGCGGCGTGAACCACCTCACTTGTTCAGGGGATCCCGACGACATCGTTCTTTTTCTGTCCGGCCCAAGTCCTTGCCAGTGTTACTGCCGCAAGGACTATCACTACGGCAGCGGTTGCAAGAAGCACCTTTTTCATCTCTCCTCCTAACGTGGAATTGGCCAGCGCCTTGTTTGACCGCGATTCCCACCGCGTTTGGCTTAGCGAGCGGCATCATAGTAATGATTCTCTCCCTCATCGACGTACTCTCCGATGACTCGCAGCCCGACGCCCGATAGTGCGCGTCGGTAGGCCTCAGCGCCCAACGATACTGATTGACGGCCTGTCATGGCGTCCACCCAAGCCCACGTCTGCACGGGAGCTGTGAACAGAAATCGGCCACCCGGTTTCAGGGCCGCGGCTACTCGGCGGATTACGGCCTGCTGGACGTCTGATTGCAGGAGGAACAAGAGACCGATGGCCACGATCCCGTCATAGGTCTCGCCGAAGAATTCAGATTCCTCCGCCGGCTCACAGGCCACCGGCACCCGCGGGAACCGGCGTTGAAATTCGGTGACCAAGCTCGGGGACGCATCAACGCCCCGGACCACGCAGCCCTCGTCCATCAGCGCCTCGGAGATAGGCACGCCCGTGCCGCAACCCAGATCGAGAACAGATGCACCTGTTGGCAACGCTCGACACCAAGCCCGAACTGTAGCTGCGCCGATGCTGGAACGCTGTGCCGTGAACCGGCTGGCCACCGCCTCCCAGCCGTTTGATCGATCCGGGTGCACTGAGGGCTCCGACATCATTTTCGTCCGTTGCTTCGCGGGAGGAGGTCCGAAATGTCCTCCTTCTCCACCACCATTCCATTCATGCTGAGCGTGCCTGGTTGATTGATTTGTCCAGTTTGTGCGTTTCCACCACCCAGGCGAAAGAAAGAACCAAAATTCAAGTATGACCCCCTTCATTCTGTTGTCCTCTCAGGGCGTATTCTACAATAAAGAACTCATAGGGCCGTATTCTGTACCCACGAGGGGGGAAAATGGATGATGATATACGTACTGAATATCGTCGACGTCTGGAGGTTAGACGCAACAGCCAGAAGCAACTAAACCAACGCCACACGAACCTTGGCAATGGCAGGCTGGTGCTGGCAATCCTCGCCATTTATTTGGGCGTCAAAGCCTTTGCATACCATGCCCTTTCTCCAATTTGGATCTTGTTTCCCGTCTTCGTCTTCTTGCTCCTGGCCATCATTCATGAATACGTCATCCGGGCCCTGAGTCGAAGTTCCCGTGCAATAGCATTTTACGCGAGAGGCCTGGCACGTCTCGAAAACCGTTGGATAGGGACGGGAGAAACGGGAGATCGTTTTCTGGACTCCTCTCACCCCTACTCGACTGATCTTGATTTGTTTGGCCAGGGTTCACTCTTCCAGTTGTTGTCGACAGCCCGCACACCTATGGGTGAAGACACTCTGGCTGAGTGGTTGACACGTGCAGCTCCGGTCCGGGTCGTTCGCCAGCGTCAGCAGCTGGTCAGCGAACTTCGGCCCAAACTCGACCTGCGTGAGGATTTGGCTGTCATTGCTGAGAGCCTCCGTTCGCGGATACACCCTAAAGCGCTGTCCTCTTGGGGAGAGGGAAAGCTTCTATTGAAGGGACACTGGGTGCGGATTATCGCGTTAGTGCTGGGATGCCTGGGCATTCTGAGCCTGGTGGCTTGGGCTACTTGGGGGACCAGGAGCTTTTTTGTGATAATGGTCGTGGTCAATGTCTCATTTTCGCTCTGGTTCCGCAAACGGATCCAGGTTGCCGTTGATGCCGCTGAAGCGGCGGTGCATGATCTGGTATTGCTTTCAGAGGTGTTGGCGCGATTTGAATGTGAAAATTTTCAGACACCTGGGCTCAACGAGCTTCAATCGTCATTAAAAACCCACGGCTGGCCTCCATCTAGGCGCATTGCCCGGCTGAATCGCCTCATTGTACTTCTCGATTCCAGGAAGAACCTGTTCATCAAAGTAGTAGACCCTCTGGTGTTCTGGACCCTCCAACTGGCCTTTCTGGTGGAGGCCTGGCGAAAGGAATCCGGTTCGGCAATCCGCGGTTGGCTTTCAGCGGTGGGTGAATTGGAAGCGTTGCTGGCACTGTCTAACTACAGCTTTGAACACCCCGGCAATGCACTGCCAGAAATCGTAGAAGAGGGGCCGTGCTTTATCGGGGAAGGGATCGCCCACCCCTTGATCCCAGAGGGGCGGGCCGTTCGCAACGACTTGCAGCTAGACAGACAGATACAGATCATGGTTGTCAGCGGTTCCAACATGTCGGGAAAAAGCACACTGCTCAGGACAGTGGGGATTGACACAGCCCTGGCTCTAGCCGGAGCGTCGGTGCCCGCACAACGCCTGCGCTTGTCCCCTCTGGCGATTGGTGCCTCCATTCACGTACAGGATTCACTGCAAAGTGGGGTCTCCCGATTTTACGCTGAGATCACGCGTTTGCGCAGGATCCTGGATCTTACCCTCGAGCCTTTGCCGGTTCTCTTCCTGGTTGATGAATTCCTGCAAGGCACAAATTCGCACGACCGGCGAATCGGAGCCGAAGCCATAGTTCGAAGCCTGGTTAAACGAGGCGCCATCGGGCTTGTGACCACCCACGATCTGGCGTTGACTCAGATTGCGGAAGAGCTCAGTCCTCTGGCGAGGAATGTCCACTTTGAGGACCAACTGATAGAAGGGCAACTTCATTTTGACTACAAGCTGCGTCCGGGAATTGTGCAAAAAAGCAATGCCCTCGAGCTGATGCGATCCGTGGGCATTGACGTTTAGACCAAGGGAGGCGAGTAATCAAGGAAACCAGTCGTCGGGTGGCGCAGACATGCGCAGTAGGCATGTCTGCGGACCCAAAGCCCGCAGGGAGACGGTTGGCCAATAAGATTCTTCAGTCCTCCAGATGATAATATTTCATCTTAACCCAGCCTGTGGGGCTACCGTCCAACTACAACATGCCGTCGAAGGCTGAAGGCCCGATCCATCCTTCCTAATCCCAGAGGTCTGCCTCGTCGTATTTCACCCCATTTCGATCCAAGAACATCCGGAATTCATCCTGAAATGTTTGCTTCTGGTGATGTGTGGGTTGACAATCGATATAGTCGATCAGGGCATCGGAGTCTTTAGGAGCAATGGAAAAACACCCGTATCCCCGTTGCCAGGACAAATCCTTAAGGATTGGCCATTGTGTCTTCAACCATTTCGACGATGACGTTCTTAATTGTTCCACCAAATCCGCGATCGTGAGGGTACGCGAAAGACGAATTGCCAGGTGCACATGGTCTTCCACACCGCCGACCCGATAGCATTCGCAGCCGGTATTTCGAGCGACCGTTGCCAGGTAAGAATGCATCGCTGCGCGCAGTTCCTTCTCCAGGAAGGCTCTTCGGTCTTTCGTGCTGAAAACGATATGAATGATCACAAGGCTCAAGCGGCATGAAGATTGGGTGGGCCTTCAACCCTCCTTCTTTTGGGGATTCCGGTCCTGGGCCGTTGGCCCAGGCTGGTATAGATCGTGCCTTAGGCGATTACTTACCAGCTGAATGAATGGGTGACAGGAAAGACGCCCATGCGACCGGATGCCACACGAATGCAGATGTCAATGATTCCAGGCTGGTATCATTCGCGCCTTAGCCCTGACTCGCCGGCAGAATCAATGCTTGAATGCAGATATCAATCAATTTGGCCATGCCCGGGATTTCCCAGGCTGCTCGCCCTACGAACAGGCCGTCGGTGTTGGTTTGTTGAAGGATTTCAGATGCGTTGTCTTGGTTAACGGTTCCGCCATACAGGAGGGGAATCCTTGCGGCCTGTTCCGAACTTAGAAGGTCCGCCAAGACGCCTCGCGCATGAGCCAGCATCTTGAGAAGGTATT
>DATKMG010000726.1:0-4792 GCA_035541995.1 Terriglobia bacterium | reverse complement strand
GCCAAGACCGGCCAATCCACCCTTGACGAATTGCCCGTATGCTTCCAAATGATAGTTCAATTCCAACTTTGCGTCACTCAGCAAAATCGAGCCTGTGCACCAAAATCAAACTGAACCCCTGGCAAAGCGCGAACATTCCCCCATACTGCTGAAAAAGCCGCAATGGATTGAATTTCTATTTGACTGGATCCTGGCGAAATCATTGATTTGCCTGGGGCAACTATCTGAAGTAATGTCTTGCTAATTGGTAGGCAGATTGCTAAATAGTCAGAGTAATGATCTGAGGTTTGTCGAACTGGTCCATGAATGCCAGTTCGCAATGGAAGTCTAAGCTTGCAGGAGTGACCCCCCCTCGACCTGATAACCCCTCCCTGGGCGAGGAGGAGCGGTCGCTCCTGCAATTTCGTTTTGGCAAGGAGGGGGAAATCAGCGCAGAGGGGGCTTATATCAAAATGAACAAAGTCCTGAAGCTGGTCGGTGCCGTCGCGTTCTTTTTTTCAATGATGTTCATGTTTTCACACGACAGTGCCGCAACTCAACAGTTCGCCAAAGACACCGGTAAGAAGTGTCTGGATTGCCATAAAAAGATCCCCAAGAAGGGGGACAAAGACATGCAGTTGACTGAGCTGGGGCAGAAGTTCAAGGATAATGGAAACAAGATGCCCAAGTAGTGCGGTCACACTTGAACTATCGTTGGAGGGGCGGTTCCTAGCCGCCCCTTTTTTGTTGCACACCCAGTTGGTCGGAAATAATTCCCTTCTTTAATTCTTCTTGAGAATCTCTGTTGACAAGCCCGCTCAGTCTCAATTACATTGCGTGAGGAGTTGGCTTCGATCATTGGTGGGATGGTTGGCAAACACCGGTGGATCGGGATTCTCGGTATGAGAATCGAACTTGCTTGGAAGGTTTCCCTGTTCCAGCTCAGAATGACGTCACAATTCACATTTCGGAGGATGGTATGAACGTGGTCAAAGCAGGACTGAAGTTGTTCGGTATCCTGTGTTTTACTTTCCTGATTGCCAATGGGTTTACTTCCCATGTTACTGCAACTCCAAAGTACGCCAAAGACACCGGGAAGAAGTGTCTGGATTGTCACAAGAAGATACCTAAGCAAGGCGACAAAGATCCACAACTTACGGAGTTGGGTCAGAAGTTCAAGGATAACGATCACAAATTGCCACAGTGATGGGATATTAGACAATGGATCTGTGGGGCGGATTTGTACCGCCCCTTTTTTTTGATCAAATACAGCCGCAAAGCTCGAATTGGAGAAGAACTTCATAAGCTGACTAGGAAGGAAACTTTGGTGAGATCCCTGTACAACATTCCAATCAATCCGGCTGTAATCCCACCTCGCGATCCAGATTTCTTGCCCGCCTCTGTATTCAATCGTGGTTTTCGTGAGCGGACCACCCAGGTAGGTGGAGTTCCTCTTCGCCTCGCCCTTGAACGAGCAGAAGGAGTGATTTCAACCTACTCAACCGAGGTACCTCGGCCCTATTCCGCCGAATTCCCTCATTGTCTTTACTATGTAGAACGGATCGTTAAATTTCTTCTTTGGCAACATGGAGGCTGGAAGCTCACTGTTGGTGGGCCTAAAGAGGTCGGGGAGTTTATTCAGGCTACCTATTCGCCTTCCGCCGCTCGAGCCTTTGACTACGAGTTCATGTCGCGAGTCTATGAGAAACCGTTTACTGTGGTTGTGACCACGCCTGACGCCGTGCCGGAAGCTCGAGAGAACCCCATTGCGCTGGGACGTCATTTGGAGGGCTGCCGAGTAGGATTCGATCTGGGAGCCAGTGATCGCAAGTCCAGCGCCGTAATCGACGGCAAAGTCGTCTTCAGTGAAGAGGTCCCCTGGGACCCCCGCAATGCAAGCGACCCCGGTTACCACTATCAGGGAGTTTTGGATTCGATTCGGCGTGCTGCCGCCAAACTTCCCAGGCTGGAGGCCGTGGGTGGAAGCTCTGCCGGAGTCTACGTCGCGAACCGGGCGCGCATTGCTTCCCTGTTTCGCGGAGTTCCTCGGGAAGCTTTCGAGGAAAAGATAGCGGGCATGTTTCTCCGGATTCGGGATGAATTAGGCGTACCCATGGAAGTCATCAATGACGGTGAAGTTACTGCCCTGGCTGGCTCCATGTCCATTGGCGATAATCCGGTCCTAGGAATTGCCCTGGGTTCCAGCCAAGCAGCGGGGTATGTTGATGCACAGGGGCACATCACCGGCGGCTTGAATGAACTGGCTTTCGCTCCCATCGACTATCGTCCTAATGCTCCGGCGGATGAATGGTCTGGTGACACTGGTTGCGGGGTTCAGTACTTTTCCCAGGTCGGCGCCATTCGCGTTGCTTCTGCGGCCGGCATGCAATTCGAGCAAGGACTGGGCTTGCCGGAGAAACTGGTCGTCTTGCAGGAGCGAATGCAAAAGGGCGAGGCTTTGGCCCGACAAGTTTATGAGACCCTCGGAATCTTCCTTGGTTATGGGCTAGCCCACTATGCCGATTTTTACGATTTGAAACATGTTCTCATTCTTGGTCGCGTTACCACCGGCCCGGGTGGTGAGATCATCCTGGAAAAGGCAAAGGAGGCGCTCCGGAAGGACTTCCCGGAAGCTGCACAACGCCTGAAGCTGGCCCTGCCCGATGAATCCAACCGCCGTGTGGGTCAGTCGATTGCTGCAGCCAGCCTGCCTGAACTGAGTCAATCGCGATCGCGCTAAATACGTTTTCAAGGGAGTCCTACAATGAATTTCACCAAGTCGACCGCTGAGATTTATGTCCCCACCTCTCTGGATGCGTCGGCGGCATTGAGCCGGACAACTCACATGAGTATAGCCGCCCATCATGACGACATCGAGATTATGGCCCTGGAAGGTATCCTGGCTTGTTTTGGCCAGCCCAATCATTGGTTCCTGGCTGTTGTTGTTTCGGACGGTGCCGGCAGCCCGAGAGACGGGCTTTATGCAAGCTACACCGACGCAGAAATGCGCACAGTTCGCCGCTTCGAGCAAAAGAAGGCGGCATTCGTTGGAGAGTATTCAGCTGCAGCTTTTCTAGACCACGCCAGCTCTGAGATCAAGAATAGCGCCAATCCCGGCCCCAAGAACGACATCAAGGCATTGATTTCCGCCGCCAAGCCTGACGTCATTTACACCCACAACCTCGCCGACAAACATGACACGCACGTCGCCGTAGCTTTAAGAACCATTGCCGCCATTCGCGAACTACCAGCCGCAGAGAGGCCTCGAAAACTGTATGGCTGCGAAGTGTGGCGCGGGCTGGACTGGATGATGGATGATGACAAGGTGGTCTTTGTACTCGACCAGCACGAAAACGTCGCCATGAGCCTGGTGGGTGTGTTTGATTCCCAGGTTGCCGGAGGAAAGCGTTACGATTTGGCCACTCAGGGACGGCGCCGTGCCAACGCCACATATTTCCAGAGCCATGCCGTTGACGTTTCCCAATCGATCAACTTTGGAATGGATCTCTCCCCACTCATCCAGGATGACAAGCTGGACATCGCCCACTTCATTCAGCAGCACATCGATCGTTTTGCTTCTGACGTGAAATCAAGATTGACAAAGTTTGCCTGATTTTCAGGAATCGGAGTTCGATCATGATGCTGAAGTCCCTTCGTGAAGAAGTGTTCGAGGCCAACCTGGAATTGGTGAGGCAAGGACTGGTTATTTATACCTTCGGCAACGCCAGCGGGATTTCCAGGCAGGATGGCTTGGTCGTAATCAAACCCAGTGGCGTCACCTACAAAAGCCTGAAGCCAGATGACCTGGTAGTAACCGACCTGGAAGGTAATTGCCTGGAGGGAAGATATCGTCCCTCTTCCGATCTGCCCACACATCTGGTCCTTTATCGTGCTTTTCCCTCAATTGGCGGAATCGTTCATACTCATTCGAGCTATGCGACTGCATGGGCACAGGCCAAGCGGAAAATCCCCTGCTTGGGAACAACCCATGCAGATTTTTTTCATGGGCCGATTCCTGTTACCGAGCCGATGAAGCCTTCTGAAATAGAGAAGGATTACGAGGAAAATACCGGTCAGGTCATCGTTCGCTGCTTCGCGGGGCTTGATCCGGAGCAGACATCCGCTGTTCTGGTCTCGAGCCATGGCCCATTTTGCTGGGGTTCCACGGCCTATGATGCGGCACACACTGCCGTTATCGTGGAGGAACTGGCACGTCTTGCCTTCTTATCTTTGAGTCTGAACCCTGATCTCGCGCAAATTGCCCAGAACCTCCTCGATAAACATTTCTTCCGGAAACACGGACCCGGCGCATATTACGGCCAAAAGTAGTTTAGAGAATCAGAGCTTTCCTCAGTGCTGGGTTGAGGGGACTTCTTTGAAAATGCGGGATTAATGTGGGAGCAGCGCTCCTGCGCGGCGACCTCCGAGTCTTTCGTCGCCGCTCGGAGAGCGGCTCCCACACTCTCCCCAATCGGCCACTTTCATCGACCGTGTTGACCTGACATACGTCATGTGGACTCTTATGGGATTTTGTTTATTCAATTTTCTCTCGACAATTTCAGTTGTAGCAATGGTCATGGCTCTTGATTTGACTCAGCTCCATGCCGCTCCTGCTCTTGTTCTCTCTTCTCCCGATCGACAGGTTCAAGTCACGATTGCTACTAAGGAAAAGTTGGAGCCCTATCCTTCCGGCGATCGGATGTACTACTCCGTAACATACCATGGAAAAGAAATTGTTCTGGATTCTCCCCTGGGACTGGATTTCAAGGAGATGGGCCCCCTCAGCCGTGACCTGATTATTAAGAAACAGAGC
>DATKMG010000725.1:0-7587 GCA_035541995.1 Terriglobia bacterium | reverse complement strand
AGAGCGCGTCACGGCTCATGCCCGGTCCATGCTTCTCGTGTTGTTCTGTGCAGTTGGCTTCGTCCTTCTAATCGCCTGTGTGAACGTAGCCAATCTGCTGATGGCTCGCTCATTGGTACGAGAGAAGGAAGTTGGAATTCGCGTGGCACTGGGAGCCAGCCGCGGGAGGGTCATCGGGCAATTCTTGACGGAGAGTGTATTGTTGGGGTTAGCGGGAGGGATAACCGGTTTGGCCCTGGGTACATGGGCTTCGGGAGGGCTGGCCAGGCTGGTCCCGCAAGACCTGCCGCTCCAGGGGATCCCCACCGACCATCGCGTACTTGGTTTCACGTTGTTGATTTCCCTCCTGACCGGCATTGTGTTCGGACTCGGTCCAGCTTTGCAGGCCTCGAGACTGAACTTGAATGCGTTACTCAAGGAGGGCGGGCGAACCTCAAGTACCGGGCCCGTCAATCATCGGGTTCGAAGCCTGCTGGTGGTCTCTGAAGTGGCTCTGGCCCTGGTACTTCTGATCAGTGCCGGTCTGATGGTCGAGAGTCTGCGGCGATTATTGAAAGTCGATCTCGGGTTTAATCCTGCAGGGGTTTTGACGATGGGCCTGGATATGTCAGACCCGAAGTACGACCAGAATCCGGCGCTCTTCATAGCTTTCAATGCCCAACTGTTGGAGAGTGTCCGAGCTCTGCCAGGCATCCAATACGCCGGTCTGGTCCGCCCGCTTCCTCTTGCGGGAGGACGCTCGGCGATGCCCTTTTATCGCGGAGACTTGCCCGTCCCACCATCCAACGCATTTCCGGGAGCCGACTGGAGAGTCGCCAGTCCTGGATACTTCCAGGCGATGGGGATGTCCTTGCTGAAAGGCCGGCTCTTTGAGGATTCAGATCGGCAGAACACCTCGCCGGTAGTGGTCATCAACGAGACGATGGCACGCAATTTCTGGCCTGGCGAAGACCCTTTGGGAAAACAGATGCGAATCGGCCAGCCGGAGATGGGCCTCCCCTGGTTCAGGATCGTGGGGGTCGTCCATGACGCCAAACCCTTTGGATTGGAAGCCACTGCCCCCGCCGAGTTTTTTGTTTCGTGCCTCCAATTAGGGTCGTGGGTGGACATGAACCTGGTGGTGCGTACCGCCTCCAACCCGCCTGGTCTGGCCACCGCACTGCGCGAGCGAGTCCTTGCATTGGACAAAGAGATGGTGACTTCCGATATACAGACGATGGAGCAACGTCTTTCGGGAACTCTGGCAGGGCGGCGCTCATCCACGTTCACTTTCGGTATCTTTGCAGCTTTAGCGCTCACTCTAGCGGGAGTTGGCATCTATGGCGTCATGTCGTTTCTGGTGGCTCAACGAACCCATGAAATCGGTGTGCGCCTGGCTCTAGGCGCCACAGGTCGTGATGTGCTGAAGCTCGCCGTCGGGCAAGGGCTTACCTTGACCCTGGCAGGTGTCGGCGTCGGTCTGATCAGTGCCTACGTGCTGACCCGTTCTCTGGCGAGCATGCTCTTCAATATTGGCCCCACGGATCCTGTGACGTTCATCGGAGTGACCGTGCTGTTGATTGCTGTGGCGCTCCTCGCCTGTTACATCCCGGCGCGGCGAGCAACGAAGGTCGATCCAATGGTCGCGTTGCATTACGAATGAGGGTTCCGCTCTCCGCTTGGAGAGTATCTACGTCCGGTAGACTCTCGGGCCTTAGGAGAACAAATGGGTGTTCTAATTCAAGACTTGCGTTATGCCACGCGATTGCTCGTTCGCAATGGCAGATTGACTGCGGCCATTCTTCTGACTATGGCACTGGGAATCGGTGCTAACAGCGCGATATTCAGCGTCGTGAACGGGGTTCTGCTGCGTCCCTTATCTTTTCGAGATCCAGACCGTTTGGTGGCCCTCTGGGCTAAGTGGCCCAGCCAATATGGGCAGGAGAGGCTGCCCGTGTCGCAGCCCGATTTCCGCGATTGGGAAAGCCAAAATGTGGTATTTGAAAAAATGGCACTGTATGGTTTCCAGGATGTCACGGTCCGGCTGGGCGCCACTGCAGATCGGCTGATGGCCTATCGCGTTACCGAGGCCTTTTTCGATGTGTTGGGAGCGAGTCCCGCTTGGGGCCGTCGGATTTTGCCTGGAGAATGCACACCTGGAGGTAATCGCACCGTAATCCTAAGCTATTCTACTTGGCAGGGACGGTTTGGGGGGCGTCCAAACATTTTAGGCCAGCAACTCTTCGTCGATGGGACTCCGCATACGATTGTGGGGGTCATGCCGGCTGATTTCAAACTGTCGCTGCAATTCTTTTTGAAAGGCTTCAACAGCGAGCCCGCCTTATGGATTTCCCAGTATTTCAACGATAGCCAACGCGGCAATCACGACTACTACACTCTGGCTCGGCTCAAACCAGGCGTGAGCCAGGCTCGCGCGCAGTCCGACATGACAACTATTGTCCGCCGGCTCGAGCAGCAATATCCCGATTCACTGGGGATGGAAATTGAAGTCATGAGCTTGCGGCGCTCTCTCTACGGACATTTGCAGGCCCCTTTGTTGCTCTTGCTCGCAGTGACAGGCCTCGTGCTTGTTATCGCCTGTGCCAATATTGCCAATTTGCTCTTGGCCCGCCGTGCCCAACGAGAACGGGAAATGGCCATACGGACCGCTTTGGGCGCCGGCAGAATGCAACTGGTCCGCCAACTGTTGACGGAAAGCTGGATGCTCTCTCTCCTGGGTGGGCTTTTGGGTCTGGGGATAGCACTTTGGGGCTGTCAACTCTTTAATATGGCGGCTGACCGATTCCTGACAGGTCACGCCCTGCCCCAAGTGAGCGTGGACGGACGCGTCTTGAGCTTTGCCCTGTTGGTATCCTTGCTGGCCGGATTGATTTTCGGGTTGACTCCGGCGGTGCAGACTTCCCGATTCGACATTCGCCAGGGCCTGAAGGATGGCAGTCCCCATGCCTCGCAGGGCCGAGGCAAACGACGCCTTGTGAACATCCTGGCCATTGGGGAGTTGGCTTTATCATTAATGCTTCTGATTGCCTCCGGTTTGCTGATGAAGAGTTTTTGGGGACTCTTGAAGACTCATCCGGGGTTCCGCGCCGACAACATGCTGTCGTTGAGGCTTTCTCTTTCCGGCAACGAGTATGCTTCTGCAGAGCGCCGTCTGAGTTTCTTCCAACAGGTGCAGGATGAGGTGTCCCGGCTTCCGGGAGTGCAAGCAGCCGGATGGGTCGATTTTAAGCCAGGCAATGGGGCTCGAGGTTGGTCATTCTACCCGGAAGGCCAGCCGGAACCTGCCATGGATAAAGCGCCCGATGCCAATGTGGTTGTGGCAAGCCCCGGCTATCTGGAGGCGCTGGCGATTCCGCTGATACGCGGACGTTTCATTGCACCGCACGATAACGATCCGAAATCTCCTCCAGTTGTAGTCATCAACCAGACCCTGGCTCGGCAGCAATGGGGCAATCAGGATCCAGTGGGCAGGCGTATTTTCCTGTTCAGCACTCGCAGTTGGACAACGGTAGTGGGAGTCGTTGGCGATATCCGGCAAAATGGATTGGCACAGCCACCCGTGGCCCAAATGCATCTGCCTTATATGGCTTTCCCCGTGCCTTACAGCTATCTGCTGGTGCGCACGCACCAGGAGCCTTTGAGCCTGGCAGCGGTCGTGCGAAGGGAGATCCGAACACTTGATCCCAACCTGCCGGTAACCGACCTGCAGACGATGCAGCAAGCCCTCTCGGAAAGTGTGGCCGACAAGCAGTATGTGATGTGGCTGGTGGGAAGCTTTGCGCTGATCGCACTCCTGTTAGCCGCCATTGGGATCTACGCAGTTCTATCCTACTCAGTCAGCCAGCGCACCACCGAAATTGGCATTCGAATGGCCTTGGGGGCGCAGCCAGGGAGTATCCTGATTATGGTGCTGCAGCAAGGATCCCGGTTGGTTGTGTTCGGGGTCAGCCTCGGTCTCCTGGCCGCTTGGTCCTTGACGCGCCTGCTGGCCAGCCAACTGGTGGGCGTCGCCCCCACCGATCCGGTCGTCTTCGGATTGGTGGCCTTACTCTTAAGCGCCATCGCCTTATTGGCTTGTTACCGGCCGGCCCGGCGAGCCACTCGCGTTGATCCCTTGACTTCATTCCGCTGCCAATGAGCAAGAGAATATTGCCAGAGGTAGGATGCGTTAGCACTTTGCGCGTAACGCATCCCCCTAAAAAGGAAACAATCCTTTAAGCATTCTTTGCTTAGCCCATTCACCTCTCTTCTGGAAGAGCAATCAACCACGATAGTTTTCATTGGATATTGCCAAAGGATGAGCCCTGTACCCTTGCAGGATGCGTTGCACTGGAAATGCAAACGCATGGTAGGTCTACCTCTGGTTCAAGACCTGGGCGATCGTATAGCCTCGCCGGAAGCGGCGTTCAGCCCCATTGAGCCTGTAGATAGCCCGCGTGTAATCGAATGAGTCGATATCGTGCGTCAAGAAAATCAGCTCCCTTGGGGCCAACATCGCTAGAGCTTGTGGCACATCGGTATAGCGCAGAATATTGAGAAAGATCGGGCCGGATTTATGGGTCAAAGGAGGACTGTGCAAAATGACCCGCGTGATTCGTTCGTCGAGCAATGCTGCATAAGCGCCGATCAGTCCTTGGACTCCCTTTCCGGCGATTGAGATCTCTTTTCCATCGAAGCCAGGCAGGGCAGTCGCGAGCTGAACTGCGCATAACACGTCATAAAGACGCATCTCATCCAGGGTCCTTCCCAGCAACATGGAATCGCGTTCGAATTTGCGTCGAACCTCGTCGTCCCAAGATCGCCGGCCAATGCCGCGGGGATAAACGACGTAAATGGTCTCAGGAATCGTATTGAATGTGTCAACACGCAGGAAATTCCACAACAAGGTTTCCAGGGTCTCGCCGGGAGAGGCAATGTAGATGAGTGCCGGCCGTTTTTCTCCAGGACTCGCGGGGGAATGGTTCAGCATCGCAATCCCGATTTGAATACCCGGCTCGGTCTCCAAAGAAAGAAAAGCCGGGGTCCCGACTTCCATCTTCCGCTCGGATTTCATCACTTCCGCTTGGCGAGCCGGCATGTTGCGAAACACGACAGATTTCAGCTTTTCCAGAATCTCCGATCTTTTCTGCTCCCAGGCTGATCGTGTCTTAAACGAGATCATCTGGGCTACGGGGATGAAAAGTTCCTGTACTCTGTCATTGATGCTGTCTGGAGGGGGGTGGCCACTGAAGACAGACAACTGCTCTCCCGGCACCTGATGGAAGGGCCTCTCTTTAACGGTTGTATCCTTGCCCAAGATCCAGTGATCGCTCCATTCCACAGCCCGCTCGCGTTCAGCTTGTGTGTAATCATGCGGACCGGGAACCTCGAACAAGCCAACCTTATCGGCCCTGCCATACGCAGCGTATATCTGCTTGGCCTGCTCAAAAAGCCGACGGTATCCCTCCGGCGGGTAATAGGGATCCTCGGTAGAACCCTGGATGAAGAGCGGCCTGGGAGCGATCAATCCCGCCAGCGTGGACCAATCGTGGCGAAACGTGTTGATGAAATAGGCGCAATCACAATGCATCCGCTGGAGGTCAAGCTTTATCACCGTCTGCAAGTCTGCAGCGCCAGCCACCGGCTGAACTACCGCAAAACGGTCATCGGCGGCTCCGGTCATCCAACTGAGATGCCCGCCTCCAGAGACCCCGTTGATGGTCAGCTTGGAGCGGTCGACATCATTTCGACTCAGAAGATAATCTGCGCCGCGCATGGCATTCCAGGCTTCCACTCCAATCGGAGTGTAACCGCGGGAATACCAATCCCACATTGCAAATGAATCAGTGCCACGATGGACTCCATATAACTCTGAGACCTGAAACGCGTCGATGATCATGCAGATATAGCCGGCCCTGACCCAAGGGATGGCATAGTTCTGACGCAACGCCTTGGCGCCATTCCAGTGGGGATCATTGGAGTGGCCAGGCCCCCAGATGACGGCGGGGAATGGAGGATTGCCAGTCTTGGGCTTGTACAGGTTCGCCGTTACATAGAAATGCGGAAGACTCTGAAACGACAATACCTCGATCGTGTACTCTTCCTGGTCGATGGTGCGGACCCGCTTGACTTCGAGGGGAGTGCGGGAAGGCAGCGGCTCCAGCCCGATCATGAAGCGAAATTCACGACGAAGCTGGTCTCTCACTGCGTCCAGCTTGACTTTGGTGGAAATCCGCTCCAACGCTTCCTGGCCGAGCCTTTCTGCCTCCCGATTCAGGAAACGATCCATCCTGTCCGTGTCCAGCGAAAGAGACTCCACGTCTAAGTTTGCGGCGAGTATTAGCCCATTCAGCAGGGCTGGCACAAAGAGCAGCGTCAGCAATATCCCTTGAAAACGCACGCGCATTATCACCTCCTAAATCTCCTCACCCTCATTGGTTTCTTCCCCCGGTCAGCCACTCCAGGTTGAACCGGGCAAAAGCCAGCATGGCATAGGATTCAATGATCCCGCTATAGGTATTGCCTGTTTCGTAGATGATTCCAATGGTGCCGTCCGGGAATATGGTCAGGCAGGAATACGCTCCGGATCCTTTCCGGATCAACTTGGAGACTGGCCAGGTCATGCCTTCGTCAAAACTGACCCGGACTGTCAAATTCATTCGGTACTTGAGGTCTGCCGGATTGGCAAACAGAAGAAGATTCTGGCTGCCTTTAATGTTCAGATTCGGATATCGGATCAGGCTGGCTTGGCAACCGCCATACAACTCCGGGTCGCTCAGCGAAGGAACCGGATGTGGCTCGCCCCAGCTTCTGCCGCCATCTTTGCTGATGATCACAGTCCGAACGGGGGCGCCTCGCGTGTTAAGCATCAGAGAGCCATCGGCCAGTTCGACCACCTGGCTCTCATTGACGGGGCCAGGAGTCTTGCTGCCTCCCTGCCAGGTCTTGCCATGGTCCTCGCTGTAAATCACCCCATCGTAAACCGGGGCAACTAAAGTGCCACGACTGGTCTGGATGCCAGCTCCGGGGCCCAATTCCCTGGCGCCAACCTGGGGTGTCAAATCAGTCGGTTTTGACCATGTCGCACCCTCGTCCCTGCTCTTTAGGAGCCATATGTGCGTGTCCCCCCCGAATTCATCTCTCTTTGGATCGTAGAGGGCATGGTAATTGACAAGCAGATATATCGCCTCATCACTCTGATCAATGATTGGGACCGGATTCATGTAGGCTTCTTTCCTCTTGCAGGGAAGGATGATCTGCATCGGCAACCAGGTCATGTTCCTTTCTCGCGAACGGCCTTCAGGCACAAGCCCGGATTGATGAGGAGGGTTCCAGGTCCCGGTGTTCCCCAGGCTGCGTTTCATGACCAGGTGGGTCGGCGTTCCATCTCCATTACTGTCCTTTCGACCTTCACAAAACGCCAATACTGTTCCTCTTCTGGTGCACGCCAAGGAAGGAATCCTGTAGGTATTGATGTCGTCTTGGCCACCGGCAAATATACACGTTTCTTCGAACAGTTCCTCGGCGTTAGCGAGATCGACCGAGCCCAATGGAAGAAGCAAGACGACAATTAGGATTGAATTCAGGTTGAGCATCGTCATCCTTAAC
>DATKMG010000724.1:0-7345 GCA_035541995.1 Terriglobia bacterium | reverse complement strand
CCACCATGGGGGCCATGCCCACGTTGAAGGCATTCGCGGTTACCATAATGGGAGGGATGGGCAGCATTCGGGGTGCCATCTTCGGCGGATTCATCCTGGGAATAGCGGAAACTCTCGGTGGTAATTACATATCCATGGACTACAAGAACGCGATCGGCTTCGTGATCATCATCTTGGTGCTCCTCGTGCGGCCTCGCGGCCTATTTGGAAGGAAGGAAGGAGCATGAACCCACGTGTCCCCATCTGGCTGAAGTGGGCTCTGGGAGCAGCAGCGCTGATTGCTCTGCCGCTGGTGGTCAGGGACCGCTATTTCCTTCATCTTCTCGTCACCGCGGGCATATTTGTGCTGCTCGCCTCCAGTTGGAATCTCCTGGCAGGTTATGCAGGGCAGCTCAACCTAGGCCACGCAGCATTCTACGGCATCGGGGCTTACACCAGCGCGATCCTGGCTACCAAACTGGGAATCACACCTTGGCTGGGTCTTTTTGCGGGTGGGTTTGTGTCAGCGCTTTTCGGGCTGATGCTGGGGGTGCCTTCCCTGCGTCTCAGCGGCCCGTACCTTGCCATTACCACCATTGGGTTCTCCGAGATTTTGCGCCTGGTGGCTATGAACTGGGTGCAACTGACCCGCGGCTCCCTCGGTCTCTACGGCATTCCGCCCTTCACCCCGATTAGGCTGGGGTCCTGGCTCGAAATTCAATTCCGCTCTGAGATCAGTTGCTATTATCTTCTACTGGTCCTTGTATGTGCATCTCTGGTTATCTTCCGGCGACTGATCCGGAGCGAATTCGGACTGTCGCTTGAGTCGCTGCGTGAGGACGAGATTGGCGCGGCAAGCATAGGTGTGAATATCTCGGGGTACAAGCTCGCAGTATTCACTATCAGCGCATTCTTTGCGGGTTTGGCCGGGGCCTTCTTCGCCCATTACCAGAGGCTGGTCAGCCCGGACACCCTTTCCCTCGGCGAGACCTTCACGATCCTCACCATGACCATGCTGGGAGGGCTGGGCACCTTGCTGGGACCCGTGGTCGGGGCCGTGCTGCTCACCTTTCTCTCCGAGGGGTTGCGCTTCCTGGAAGATATGGTGAAGCTGGATGTGCGTATGATCATTTACGGCGTGCTCTTGATAGTCACGATCCTCTTCATGCGCGGAGGGATAGTCGGACTCTTGAACAGCCTGCGCGGCACCGGCCGGGCGAAGGATTAGAGCCATGAAGTTGCTTCGGACCGAAAATCTCACCCGGTACTTTGGCGGGCTATGCGCTGTCAACGACGTGGACTTCGAGCTGGTTTCAGGTGAAATCGTGGGGCTGATAGGACCCAACGGCGCCGGCAAGACCACTCTCATCAATCTGCTCAGTGGGGTTTTTCCTCCCAGTAGCGGTAATATCATTTTCCAGGACGACGATATCTCTCGGCTCAAAGCGCATCAGGTTAACAGCCTGGGGATCGCCCGCACCTTCCAGGTTGTCAGGGTGTTCAAGAAACTCACGGTGCTGGATAACGTCCTGGCCGCGGCGGTCGACCGCCGGCGCTTAGGCCCTTGGAGCCTGGTGGCACAAGCGATTCTGGGACGAAGTTGGTCACAGGCTGCACGGGATCATGACGAGGCCGACCGCCTGCTGGAGTTTGTGGGGCTGGCCTCATACAGCGACGAGTTGGCTGAAAACTTGCCTTACGCACTGTCCAAGCGTCTGGAGATCGCACGGGCCCTGGCCACCAGCCCTACCCTGCTCCTTTTGGACGAACCCAGCAGCGGCCTGAACCCCAGTGAACTCAATGACCAGATAGAGATCGTACGGAAAATCAACCGCCAGGGGGTTACCATCCTTATTATCGAGCACGTCATGAAAGTCATTATGGACATCTCGCAGCGACTCATCGTGCTCCACTACGGCAAGAAGATAGCTGAGGGCTCGCCGCGGGAGGTCTACCAGGATCCGGAAGTGGTGGAAGCCTACCTCGGAGGCGAAACCCATGTTGAATATCGATAATCTCACCGTGGCCCGTGGCAAGGAACCTGTGCTCGTAGACCTTTGTATGCGTGTGGACCAGGGCGAGCTGGTTACGCTTTTGGGTGCCAACGGCGCCGGTAAATCAAGCCTGCTCCAAACTATCAGCGGGATGCTCAAACCGCGGTCCGGCAGCATAAGTCTGGATGGTGAGGAAATCAGCAGTTTGTCGCCTCATCAAATTGTGCAGCGCGGCGTTATCCAGGTTCCCGAAGGGCGACAGGTTTTTCCTGAACTCACCGTGCAAGAGAACCTACGAATGGGGGCCTTCACCCGAAAAGACGATCCAGAGGGTATGGCAAGGGACATGGAAATGGTCTTTTCGCTCTTCCCCCGACTCAAAGAACGCCTGTCTCAGGACGCTGGCACGCTGAGCGGAGGGGAAGCGCAGATGCTGGCTGTAGGACGCGGGCTGTTGTCGGCCCCGCGGCTCTTTATGCTGGACGAACCCAGCCTCGGCCTGGCGCCGGTGGTGCGCGAGATGATCTTTCATGTGATAAGCCAGATTCACTCCGAGAAGGGCCTCACTGTACTTCTGGTAGAACAGAACGCATCCTGGGCACTTCAAGTGGCCACTCGCGCTTATATTCTGGAAAACGGCCGTGTCGTGATGCAAGGTCTCGGTAGGGACTTGATTCATGATGAACACGTGAAGAGGGCATACTTGGGCCACTGAGCCGGTCCAGCGCCTGGAAATGGGTAATGGAATGACCGAGACTGAACGATCCAGACAGGTTATAGTGAAGTGGATAGACGATCATGGGCCATTCTTTTTCCCTTATGCCCGGGCTGTTTGGAGCTACGCCGAGCTTGGCGGCCAGGAGGTCCGTTCCGCCGGTCTTCTGTGTCAGGTGCTCGGAGAGCATGGTTTTGAGGTGAGAGAAGGCGTGGCCGACATGCCCACAGCCTTTGTGGCCCGGTGGGGAGAAGAAGGTCCGGCGATAGCAATAAGTTGCGAATATGATGCCCTGCCCGGTTTGTCTCAACAGTTCACGGACAGCCGACAGCCTGTGGTAGAGGATGCCCCGGGACACGGCTGTGGTCACAACTTACTGGGAGTCGGCGGGGTCATAGCCGCCGTCGCGATCAAAGAGTGGCTTGAACGACACAGCGTGCCCGGCAGTGTGGTGGTGTTGGGGACTCCCGGTGAGGAAATCTGCCTTGGTAAGCCCTTCATGGCGCGAGCCGGTCTGTTCGAGGGCCTGGACGCTATACTGGATTGGCATCCGTGGAATTACAATCTCGCCACGTACGACGTGTGCAGCGCGTATTTCAGCCTCAAATTCCACTTCACGGGGCGAACCTCTCATGGCAATGCCCCCTGGCACGGCCGCAGCGCGCTGGACGCCGCCCTGCTGATGGGCCATGCAATCGAATTCCTGCGTGAGCACATACCACCCGGAGATCCCAATGCCGCACACACCATCAATTACACCATTTCAGACGCTGGTCCTGAGTTCCCAAACGTGGTGCCGGACCGAGCCAGTTTGTGGGTGATCGGCCGCCTGAGCACTGCCGAACTGGTCGAAGAAGTGATGGCGCGCGTGGGCAAGTGCGCACAGGGTGCAGCTTTGGCCACCGGGACGGCGGTGGAGCGAGAGTTAATAACAGCCACCCATGAGAAGTTGCCTAACCAAGTGTTGGCAGAGGTAATGCACCGCAACTTCCAACAGATCGGTCCGCCGCGTTTCAAGGACGAAGAACAGGCGATGGCTCGCCGAATGCAGCGGGCTCAGGGAGTGATCGAGACGGGCATCAGCGAGGAAATCTTACCGTTCGTCCACAAAGCGACAGCGCTTTCCGACAATTCCGAGTACAGTTGGTTTGCTCCGTTTGCTATGATCTGGGTCGCTGCGGTCCCTCCTGGTTTGGGTTGGCACAACTGGCAAGTCACCGCCCTGTGTGGCAGCGAGGTCGGTCAAAAGACCATGCTGACTGCCGCTAAAGTGCTAGCCGCGACCGCCGTGGAGCTACTTCTGTATCCGGAGACTATAATCGCAGCTAAACAGGAACTGGCCAACCGTTTGGCTAACCGGCCCTACCGGCCGCTCATACAAGCGGAGGCTACACCCCCTGTGGAACTCAACCGATCGGCCATGAACAAGTACCGCAGCCTTATGCAAGAACACTATCTCACTCCTTGATCAAGGAGAACAAGCATGTTGGACTTGAGCGCCGCAACGGACCGCGATCGCCTAGTGGGTTTCGCCCGGAAACTGATCCAGACTCCGAGCCTGAGCATGGAGGAAGAGGCCGTATCTGGTGTCATCGCCGGGGAAATGGAGGATCTTGGCTATGACGAAGTGCAGGTGGATGCCCTGCATAACGTCGTGGGCACGCTCAAGGGTTCAGGTGACGGACCTCGACTGCTCTTCAATGGTCACAGCGATCACGCGGGCGTAGGAGGCATGGAGGAACCTTTTTCAGGCAAAATCATCGACGGTGTGTCCTTCGGGTACCAAGGCCGCGTTATCTACGGACGGGGCGCGGTGGATATGAAGGGAGCGGTCGCTGCCATGGTCCAGGCAGGAGGAGCGATTAAACGCTTGGGCGTGAAGCTCAAGGGTGACGTCTTGATCTCAGCTGTAGTGCGGGAAGAAATGGCCTATGGCGAAGGCATCAGGGCCCTTCTTCAATCTGGCATGTCTGCAGACTTTGCAGTGAGCGGTGAAGCGTCCAGGCTAAATGTTATGGTGGGTCACCGCGGCAAGTTTGAGTGCGAGATCACCACACTGGGCCGCACCTCTCATGGCGGATTTCCTCAGGGAGGAATCAACGCCATCTTCAAGATGAACCGATTACTCACAGCGTTGCAGGAAGAATACGAGCTTCCCGAACATCCTTTCTTAGGACGAGCCACCGTAACCTGTCTGGACATCAATGCCAGCCCCGGCGCCCTCACGCCCATCGTGCCGGACCGATGCACCGCGGTCATTGACCGACGGTTCCTGCCTGAGGAGACCGAAGAGTCCCTCCTGGAAGGCTTCCGCGCCCTTTGCAGTCGGTTGGCAAGTAGCGACGCTGGTTTTCGAGCAGAGGTGCGAACCCGCAAATGGTTCCCTGCCATGTTCACCGAGCCCGCGAGTCCAATCGTACAAGCCGTACTGGAAGCCAGACGCAAGGTTATGGGCGCTCCAGGAGAGATCGGGGCTTGGTACTTCGGGGTTGATGGGACGTTTCTCAACCAGGCCGGCATCCCCTGCGTAGGCTTCGGCCCGGGGAACGAGTACCTGGCCCACACTCCAAATGATTCAGTCCCTCTGCAGGAGCTCATCACAGCCTGCCAGGTTTACACTCAACTGATGGTGGACCTGTGTGGTTAGCCGCTCCGTGCCTCGTATTGAAAAATGGTACCTAACCACAAGAGTTGCCCTATCTTACTCTCTGCCTCAATTGGAAAACCTGACTACATAGGCGAAAGATGAAACTGTCGCGACGGCCTTGACATTCAAGCGGATTCACGATAGGTTTGAACCAGGTAAATCGTTAGTTAATCCTTAGTTTACTGAGGTTTCACCCGCTATGATGCACGACGATTACACGACTGCGCTCCTTCCGTTGAGCAGCATTCTCCTTAGCGTCGTGGTCGTCGTTAGCGTCCTTGACGCCGGTGCGCCGTAGCGGGTCTCTGCTAGCTAAAAGGCACAAAAAACAGCCCCCGTCGGCGCAATCACCGGCGGGGGTTGCTTTTTTTCAGGGCAATCCGCTTCACGCCGAACCGAAAGCTGAACGGGGCAAATTGAGAAGGAGACGAGGTCCATGACAACAATGTCCGGTGCACAGATTACTATTAATTTACTTGAACGCCAAGGGGTTCGTATCATACCCGGGATCCCCGGTGGCGCCAATTTGCCTCTTTACGACGCCCTGTCACAAAGCACTCGAATTCGCCACGTCCTGACCCGGCACGAACAAGGTGCGGGATTTGTCGCTCAGGGCATGGCGCGCATCACTGGACGCCCTCAAGTATTTTTCGCCACATCCGGACCAGGCGCTACGAATACTCTAACCGCTATTGCCGACGCGAAGCTTGATTCGGTCCCGTGCATCTGTATTACCGGTCAGGTGCCGACGGCCCTGATCGGGACAGACGCCTTCCAGGAAGTCGATACCTATGGTTTGAGCATTCCCATTACGAAGCACAACTTCCTGGTGCGCTCGGCTGTCGAACTCTTCGACATCATTCCCGAAGCCTTTCGTATCGCCGCCTCGGGACGGCCGGGTCCCGTGCTGATCGACCTCCCAAAGGATATTCAATGTGAACTCGTGGAATTCGATGCATGGCCGGAACCGGCTCAGCCCGATCCTCCTCCGGCTTTCGATCCTGCCGATATCATGCGAGCAGCTGAGCTTATTAACGCAGCCCGCCGTCCGATTTTCTATCTCGGCGGTGGAGTGATCCAGTCCGAGGCCAGCCCTTTGGTTGCTCGTTTGGCCGACAAATGTTCAATCCCGGTTACCATGACTTTGATGGGGCTGGGCGCCATGCCGATGGATCATCCTTATGCAATAGGCATGCTGGGAATGCACGCTGCTCGCTATACAAACCTGGCTTTGGAGGAATGCGATCTGTTGATCGCGGCCGGCGCCCGCTTTGATGACCGTGCAACCGGTAAGGCAGCAGAGTTTTGCCCCGCGGCAGACATCATCCACATAGACATCGATCAAGCGGAACTTGATAAGATCAAAACAGCCCATGTGGGAATTCTAGGTGACGTGAGGGAGGTCTTGGAAGCCCTCTTGCCACTGGTACAGGCTACCCGACGACAAGATTGGCTTAAATTCATTTCAGATCTCAAGGCAAGGAATCCGCTGCGCATCCCGGCGGGCGACAACCTGCGTAATCCCCATGAACTCATCCTCCACGCTGCGTCGCTGCTGGACGATGAGACAATCATCACTTCGGACGTCGGTCAGCATCAGATGTGGACGGCACAGATGTATCCGTTCCGAAAGCCTCGCCAATGGCTCACTTCAGGCGGCCTTGGAACAATGGGTTTTGGCCTCCCTGCGGCCATAGGCGCTGCTCTGGCTTGCCCTGATAGACGGGTGGTTTGCTTCAGCGGTGATGGAAGCTTGATGATGAACATCCAAGAATTGGCTACAGCGGTTGATCAGAACGTCAACGTCAAGATCATTCTCATGAACAATAATTCTCTGGGGTTGGTGCATCAGCAGCAGTGCCTCTTCTACGGAAAAAGAGTCTTTGCATCCCGATATGAGAGACGGGTTGATTTTGCCAAGATTGCCGAAGGCTTCGGCATGAAGGCGTTTGACCTGGCCACCAGCAGAGAACCCGCTACAACGCTCGCCCATGCTCTCCATCATGATGG
>DATKMG010000723.1:0-2848 GCA_035541995.1 Terriglobia bacterium | reverse complement strand
CGCGCGCGGACGAGAGCAGGCCAGGGATGAAGAAGAGTGCCGCGAGAACTGCGCTACCGGCCGGTGCGAAACGAGTCATATTCCACTCCCGAGCCGCATTCGGTGAGACTGCAAGGTTACATGTGCGGCTGACTGTGATGTCAATAGTTCATCTCAGTGTCAACATTTTGACGCGCGGCGGTACGGAGCTAACACTGTTTTGAGGCTGCGCTAAGATGAAGAGGCTTATGCGCAGTGCGCACACGAGACCGTGCATCTCAATCGCCATTCTGCTGGCGTGCTGCGCGAGTGCATTCGCATTAGATCCCTCGCTCGACGTCAGCCAGTACGCGCACACGTCGTGGAAGGTTCGCGACGGATTCACCAAGGGTGCTCTCTTCTCAATTGCCCAAACTGCTGACGGCTATCTCTGGTTGGGCACAGAATTCGGATTAGTTCGCTTTGATGGCGTACGAGCCGTCCCTTGGCAGCCTCCAGGAGCTCAGCATCTGCCTACCGGAAGAGTCTTCAGCTTGCTCGTTTCGCGCGACGGGACCCTTTGGATCGGCGCCGAAGGCTTTGCCAGTTGGAAGGACGGCAAGCTGACTCAATACCCGGAGCTTGCTAATCGGAATATTGTCAGATTATTGGAGGATCGTGAGGGCACGGTATGGATTGGCAGCAGGGGGATTCCTGCTGGAAGACTGTGTGCAATCCGTAAAGGCAGCGTCCATTGCTTCGGAGATGATGGTCGTCTCGGCTTAGGGGTATTCGGCTTATATGAGGACAACAGGGGTAATCTCTGGGTGGGAGTAGCAGACGGGCTGTGGAGGTGGAAGCCTGGTCCACCGAAATTCTATTCGCCGCCCGGTGAGTTGGACGGTATTCAAGCCATCGGTGAAGACGCTGATGGCTCACTCCGGGTCGGGTGGAAGGGCGGAATCTACCGATTCGTTAACGGAAAAGCCGAGGCGTATTCACTCGGGGGCACGTGGCCTAAGTTCCAGGCCAACAAAATACTCCGCGATCGAGATGGTGGTGTGTGGATCGGAACATCTGATCGAGGGCTTGTGCACATACATCAGGGAAGGATGGATATGCTTTCGCCGACCGACGGCCTGTCTGGCGATGGCGTTTCCACCCTCTTTGAGGATCGTGAAGGCAATATTTGGATCTCTACACTTGACGGGCTCGACCGCTTTCGTGACTTTGCCGTCCCCAGGCTTACTGTAAAACAGGGCTTGTCGAAGAACCTCGTCGGGTCCGTTTTGGCCGACAAGGATGGAAGCGTTTGGCTCGCTACCTACGGCGGATTGAACCGATGGAATCACGGCCAGATTACGATTCCCTCTACCGGCAGCGCCGAACCGGACGGAAAGCTCAATGGAAGTAACCCGAGCTCTCTTTTTCAGGACGATCGCGGGCGTATTTGGGTCTCCACAGCGAGCGAGCCAGGTTATCTGGAAGGTGGCCGGTTTACTGCCATTAAGGGCGTTCCCGGCGGAGCAATGCCTTCGATCGCCCAAGACAATGCCAGGAATCTGTGGGTGAGCAATCAGAATGCCGGTCTCTTTCGCATCTCACCGCAAAATGAGGTCCGACAGATCCCATGGTCAGACCTCGGACATAAGGACAATGCCGAGGTGCTGGCTGCTGATCGCAGGCAGGGCGGGTTATGGATTGGATTCTTTCTGGGCGGCCTCTCCTATCTCTCCGACGGGAAGATCCGGGCATCGTACACAGCCGCCGATGGGCTGGGTCCGGGCCGTGTCAGCGACCTTCGATTCGGCGATAACGGTACGCTCTGGGTCTCGACCGAAGGCGGGCTCAGCCGGTTGAAGAACAATCGTGTGGCCACGCTGACCAGCAGAAACGGCTTGCCCTGCGATAGGGTCCACTGGGCGATGGAAGACGATGACCGTTCGCTGTGGTTGTACATGGCCTGCGGACTGGTACGGATTGCCCGCTCCGAGCTGGACGCCTGGGCTGCCGCGGTGGACAAGAGACAAGATACAAGTCTTCCCATCCGAGTCACGGTCTTTGACAGCTCCGATGGGGTCAGGAGTCTTTTCGTTCCCGGCAACTACCACCCACAGGTTGCAAAATCCACCGATGGGAAATTGTGGTTCCTGCCTTTCGATGGTGTCAGCGTCATCGATCCACATCACCTTGCGTTCAACAAGCTTCCGCCGCCCGTGCAGATCGAACAAATCTCTGCCGATGGCAATACCTATTGGCAGAACTTGTCCGGTGATGCATCTTCCTCGCGCGTGAAGCTGCCCCCGCTGGTGCGCGATCTCACGATTGACTTCACGGCGTTGAGCTTGGTTGTTCCCGAGAAAGTGCACTTCCGCTTCAAGCTTGAGGGGCAAGACAAAGACTGGAGAGAAGTCGTCAACGAACGGCGGGTGGAGTACTCGAATCTACCGCCGCGACACTATCGCTTCCGCGTGATGGCCTGCAACAACAGCGGTGTGTGGAGCGAGGAAGGCGCATCTCTGGACTTTTCGATTGCTCCCGCCTACTGGCAGACGAACTGGTTCCGCGCGCTGTGTATGGCCGCTTTCCTGGCCTTACTCTGGACTGCTTATCTAATGCGTGTCCGGCAACTGCAGCAGCAGGAAAGGAAACTGCGAGATGTGGTCGAAACCATTCCGGCGATTGCGTGGACCGCCCTGCCGGATGGCTGGGTGGACTTTTCCAATCACCATTGGGAGGAATATACCGGTCTGTCCATCGAAAAGGGATCGGGCTCAGGCTGGGAAACAGCTGTTCACCCCGAGGACGTGAAGCGACACATGGAGAAGTGGCGGGCCTCGGTGGCGAGTGGCGAGCCTTTCGAAAACGAGGCGCGCTACCGCCGGGCGGA
>DATKMG010000722.1:0-6311 GCA_035541995.1 Terriglobia bacterium | reverse complement strand
TGAATCGACCCAGGATTCTTCTCCGCACTGCGCGACAAATGAATCTCACGAGCCCACTGTTTTAGGCACTTCGCGTGCACTTGCAAATATCCCTTCCATTTATCCTCGTGATGAAACCTTTGATGCCAGTTCAGGAGTCTTAAAGCCTGGTTCCTAAATGATTCACGCAACAATATGCGTGAACGCTTCTTTGGGGCCTCGCTCAAAGCAAGCACGTTAGCCAAAGTCTCCAGCAAAGACCGACTGAGAATGGCCGCTTGAAGCATTAGCCTTTGCGGTCTCTTCTCCGCCAGGAGAATACGAATTGCTGCGTAGCTCTGGACAGCGCTGATAAGAAAACCATGCATTAAGAACCAGTACTCGGTAGGCTTCAGCCGACCGCCCGATACATCGCGCCCGACGTGCTCCTTATAGAATTCAACGACGACCATGAGCGGTTTGTTAATCAGCTCGAATGGAATGTGAGGTGCCTCGTAGTTCCACTTCGGATACTCGGCCATTGGGTGGGTCCTCCAGCATGCAGGTCGTCACCGAACTATTTACACCCTTCTAACTGCCATCGCAAGAGCCGGGAACGGGAGACGAGCTTATCGCTGACCCGTTTCCCAGGTCGGTAGCTCCTTGTTGACGATTGGGGATGAACCGCAGGCCTCCAGAACGGGCCTGCGTCACACCCTCCCAATTTCTGACCATCCAGAATTCGTCGTTCACTCTTCACAATTCTCTTCCCGTGCGAAGATTGGCCTCCAACTGTCGATAGCAGGGTTCAAAACATGGCCAACCCAGAACACCTCAAGATTCTCCAGCAAGGCGTGAAAGCATGGAATGAGTGGAGGGAACAGAGTCCGGACATACTGCCAGACCTTTGCGAGGCCAGTTTCGCAAGGAATAACTTCCCAGGTGCGAACTTCCAGCAAGCCAATCTATTCGGCTCAGACCTGAGCTGGTCTAACCTCGACGCGACCAACTTTCAAGGGGCGATTCTCACCGGGACGAACATGCTCAGAGCGATATTAACAGCGGCCAGGCTTTCCGGGGCTGAACTTACCCGAGCGGATATACGCGAGGTAGATTTAAGGGGGGCGGATGTCACGGGGACTAATCTCCACTCGGCAGACCTGCGCCACTCGGACCTAAGCCAAGCAGAGGTCGTGGGCGTGAGTCTGACAGATGCAAACCTCCTTGGGGCAATCTTCCGACATACAAACCTCACCGGCGCGAACCTGGGTGGTTCTGTAATGGGTGACAATACTCTCATCAATATTGACCTTAGCGTTGCAATTGGGCTTGAAACTGTCCGTCACCAAGGTCCTTCAAGCGTCGGTATTGACACAATTTACAAATCCAACGGCAACATTCCCGAAGTCTTCCTACGTGGCTGCGGCGTGCCTGAAGACTTCATCGTCTACGCGAAGGCGCTGGCGCGAAACCCCATAGAGTTCTATTCCTGTTTCATTAGCTATTCGAGCCAGGACGACACCTTCGCCCAGCGGCTACATTCTGACCTTCAGCAGAAAGGCGTGCGCTGCTGGTTCGCGCCCGAAGACTTGAAGATTGGCGACAAGTTCCGAACGCGCATCGACGAATCCATTCGCATCTATGACAAACTCATGGTGGTTCTATCGGAAGACTCGATTCGCAGCCCATGGGTAGAAGAAGAGGTGGAAGCGGCGCTGGAGAAAGAACGTAAGCAGAGCAAACTGGTCCTTTTCCCCATCCGCCTGGATGACGCCGTAATGGAAACCGACCAAGCTTGGGCCGCCAGCCTCCGTCGCGTGCGCCACATCGGTGACTTCCAGGCTTGGAAAGACCACGACCAATACCAGAAGTCGTTGGAACGGTTATTGCGGGACCTCAAAGCAGAAAGCACGCAACGACCTTGAGCTCTAATGGCATGGAATCGTGGGCTCCTTCCCGACTCTGGTGGAATCCATCGCAAGGAACATTGATAACCCCATGGCCAACTGGAAAGTCATCGAAACTGTCAGCGGTGATATCGAAGCCATTTCAGGCCCGCCAGCCGAACGCCGGCCAGGGCAACACGAGTTTCTTGTCTGGAAAGGCGAAGCCGCTGACAAAGCCGAAGCCCTCAAATCTGCTGAGAAAGCCGACCCTAGGGTTGACCTGGAATGGATGCGGATTCGCCACGAAATGGACCTCGATAGAGGGTAGGTTTGTCTCGCTTAACCTACGAACCCACGACGTGAAACCCGACCGAAGGTAGCGCCGTCGCCAAACTTCTTGCCCGCCAACTAATCACCAGACAAAAGGAGTGACAATGCCGAGGACGACTCCCTCGACGAAGCTGGTCCTCTGGGACGAGCTTCACATCAGTTTGTACGGTCCCTCCGACATCCGGAACGACAGCGTGGCCCGTCGCGGTGTCGAGAAACTGATGGCCAGCTTTGGCCATGTTATCCGGAAATGCATGAGAGATTGCCGCAGGCAGACCCCCGTCCTGAAGCGCTTTCGGGTTAGGGTGCAATCATAAACTGGACCAGCAAATGGCAAGCAGATTCCAGCCTTTCACTGGAGCAGGTCCCATTGGGTTCCCGGCAATCCTGCAAAATGGTCCGCCTTGAGGCACACGACTCTATTTGCCAGGCTAGATTTCCTCCACCGGAGGGTGTCGCCTGACCAGGGATTTCAAGCCTTGCTGAAAGCTGCTCTGTGATGGGCAACGCCTGAAGAAGTAAAGGTGCGACCGACAACCGCAATCTGAGGCGCCAAACCCGAGGAGATGAATCTCTGCGCCACTCATCGCCTGTATCACGCGCGCCCATTGGTGCTCACATCGCCGCGTACCGTAGCTAAACCAGATACAGCGAACCCGGCAATGCGCCCGCAGGTAGTCAATGTGCCAGTGGGGCCGCGGGGACAGCTTCTGGTGGTGGGTAATCCGGGCACGCAGGCCGCCAGGCCCCAAGGCGCTCCCCAGGTAGACATAATACCCGGGCTGTAGCCGCATTGTTCCCAGGCGCCCAATTTGAGTATCAAAATCGGCCGAACAGGTAAGGACCAGCGCGTATGTCCCGGGTTTTGGCTCAAGACCCATTTGTCCGAATCCCAGCATTACTCCAGCGTTTGCCGGCTTTCCTCCGGTTTCATTATGAACAATTAATACCACAGCATCAATAAGTTATGGTGATTTTCCGTGTGGAAATACTTGCCGGAAGCAGATTCCCCAACCCAAGGGGGTCACAAATGCCTGGAGACCTGCATATCAACAGTCAACTCATATATCATGAGTATCTCGCAGTAAATCATGGAGATGGGTCACAGTCGCGCCAGGATGCCCCAGGATTAACGCTGCCGCTCCGGACGGGCCAAGACAGCTCCGAAAACCAACCCCGCCTAAAAACCCCTTCTATGTGGAAAATCCACTGAATAGCGTTTTGTGGTCTCCCCGGGGTCTTGCTGGCGCCGAACCACCCACAACATCAGCCTGCACGACCGGCCCAAATGGTAGATGCTAGGAATCAGAGCAATTCTGCCCAAATGAAAATCAATATCCAGGTAAAATATTGAAAGGATGGTGTTTACTTCAATAAAATCATGGTTGCTCATTGGGGCGGAAGATGGTTTTGTCGATAAGCTCATGAGAATATTTGACTTATTTCTGATTGCTTCTGATTCATACATTGGCCGAACCATGGACACCACAATAAACATATGAAAACAAGATGCTTAAAGAGGCTTTGTTTGGTTCGCTTCTCAAGCCGCCGGACGAAGAGACTCCGGTGAATGTGGCCGACACCGGAAAAAACCCAAAGCCTCGGCAGTCGCTAAAGTGGTTGTCCCGCAACCTGTTTGAAAAGGTAGGGTTGCAGTTCCTGCCACCACCCGATACAATACCGTTCCCCAAGAGCTCGATTCGCTCGGGGGTGGCGCAATCATATAGCCCTAGGAAGCGGGGAGAAATGCAACACAAAATCAGCAGGAAATTGTTGGGGATTCTCAGAAGAGTGATAAATTACGTCAAAACACATGAGGAGGGTTATATAGTTTTTCGGGTTTATCGAAATCGGAGAAACGCCAGCGTGAACGAGCTCATCGACTTTGTTAAACTTGTGCGCAGAAAAAGCGCGAAAATATCATCAAGCGGACTCGAGGGGCAGGAAACACACGAATTGGTTGTTATGCTTGACCCCAAGGAACAAGAAGCAGCTGGCATTCAAAGTGTCACCGTAACCACGAAAGAAAACGAAGGCAAGGTCAGGGTGGTTGTGAAATTAACAGACAAGGTTCGACAAATCATTAAAGCAGACCCAACTTCGTGTCTTAAACAAGGTAAAATCAGCCCAGATGGGGAAGCAATTAACTACGAAGGCGAAACATCTAAAGAAGTTATCAGTAAAATGGAAACACACGGCTTTCGAATCCCCCCAGAAAAGAACCTCTCTCCTGCTAGGAAGATGCAAAGAAGACCGCACCTTGTGGCTAGTGAGACTCTTGCCAATCATCTAAGGAAATTCGAGGGGGAGGATGATTATGAGAAATGCCTTGACGGTTCGATAACTGAGGAGGAGGCAGCGAACATTTTAGCGTCTTCCCATTCTGACCAAGACGAGGGGTATTGGTCCGAATTCAAATCCACCCTTCATTCACATGACCTTGGGGACGACTTGTCGGAAGAAGACGTTGCTGCGTATAAGAACGCGCTACGGGAAGATGACACGACGTGAATTTCATCAAGCAGTGTTGAATGAAGACCTGGCTAATGTATACCCCAGCGGCCCCAAACGCCCCCCGCCACTGCGGTATTTTTGCTGAACCGGACGCGTAGGCATCCGTCGCAGGTGGATGCGTGCACCCCAGGTGCCGCAACGCTCACACTGGGGCTTCAGTACCACTTCCACTGTTCCCAGTACTCCGGCAACGCTCTTTTAACGGTAGTATAGATGATTTTGCCTACCTCGCCGCGAATCCGGCCATTTTCATTTTGACGTTCCTCTTTGGCTGGCCTCCAGTGCTTTGAGCTCCGCCAACCTGACCTCTTCAGCGCGCATATCTTCCGGTGTTGGCCAGAGTTCCGGTTTCATCACAAAGGTTTGCCGAGCTACCTCTTTGTGGTCTATCCCACTGTTTTTGAAGAAGTTATCAAATGCTTGGAGGACAGGGTAATGGTAGAATTGGCGGAGCATATCCCAATTCCGCTCCGACCCCATATGCCTCCATTCCTTGGCATCAACATCGAATGGAGGGTTAAGTGGCTTCGGTTCTTCAACTTGGGCTGGCTTGTCGCTCCTATCGCTCTTGTCCGCAGCAACTGCGGAAGTCACGGTGCCGGATTTGCCCCGCTGCATCTCTTTAATGAGGCTCCCATCTCGTCCGGTGAGCCAGAAGTTCGTTATCGGTTGCCCGAAGCTGGCCGCTAAGTTCGGGTAGGCCTTCAAAAAGTATTGGAAGGCTTGCAGCACATCCTGTGCGATGTAATCCCGGCAATGGGAGCACCACATTTCGAACGCCTTTATTAGGTCTTTCTCCCCGGGATGAGGCGCCATCCCAAGCGCTTTCTCGAACGCTTCCTGCGGGGTCAGCGCCCTGGGAGCCACGTTTTCACTACGCGCTGCGGGAAGGGAGGGGGCTGCGGAATTGGGGGATTGGGAGTCGGTAGGGCTATTCGATTGCGAATTCACCACCTCAAGTCCTCGCTGGCAGGAGTCGAAATGTCCAGGCTGGTCTTCGATTTGTTCACCTTCCGGTAAATCGGAAGGCGAATCCGACAGGATTTCCGCGACATCTGGATTGGATACTGCTTCCTCGTTTGGATAATATTTCTCGTCGATTGGAGATTCTTGTTCCTGCTGGCGTGTTGGTTTAGAAGCTTTATTTTCAATTACTTTCTGTTTCTTCTTGCCTTGTTTCGTGCCTTTATCTAATGCACTTTGTTTGGGGGTACTCACTTCCGCCCCCCCAGCCGGAACTGAGTTCCCCCGGGGGAGGAACTCACTTCCGCCTGCTCGGGTTGTCTTGCCGCGTTTGCTTGCCTGCATCAGGATGCGGTCCGGGTTGACTGTGTAGAAATTGGTATCCTGGGTTTGACCGTCCCGGCGATAATGAACCTCGATTAGCCCCTTCTTTTGGAGACTGCGCAGGCAATGACGCACCCAGCGCTCCGACTGGCTTGACATGGCAGCAATCCGCGCCACAGAGGGGCATGGGTTTGGGTAGTGCCAGCAAAGCGCCTGGAGGACCAACTTCTCCGAGGCCGAGAGTTTCAGGAGCAACACGGCTGAGACAAGGTCGCGTGAATGGGGTTTCTTGCCTGTGACGGCCACAGCATATCCTCCGCTAACGGATTATCCTGC
>DATKMG010000721.1:0-4276 GCA_035541995.1 Terriglobia bacterium | reverse complement strand
TATTACCGCAGCAGAATTACTCCGGCCGAGATTGCCCGGTTACGAGTAGAGTGTACCGCCAAGGGAATGCCTCTCCACGATGTATTAATGGAGCGTGCCGGCTGGCCATCAATACCTTACGACGGGAAACTCCTCATTTCGCACCAGGATGCACTGCTCTTGGGAGGCAAGGTCCAGGCTCCTCCGGGATATCCAGACCACGTGGTCTTTCTTTACCCTCACCTCTGCAAAAATTGTGAAACTCAGCTTTGCGTTGAAATCTGCTCCGCCCAGGCTCTAACTCCGGGCCAGAATGGTACCCCGGCCTTTGACCGTGAGAAATGTGTACACTGCGGAGCCTGTGTGTGGAATTGCGCGCAACCCCATCCTGAGGACCCCGAGCGCACTAATGTTGAGTTCCGTGCTGGCGCTGGAGGTCTGCACTCGGCCGAAAACTAGATGGGTGGAACGAATTCCGGGAGAAACTTTCGTTGAGGTGAAAAATGACTGTTGGATACCAAATTGTCGTCTGTGGAAGCATAGTTCCCGATCCATTGCAGACACTGGAGCCGATCACTACGCCCAATGGACCATCGCTTCGGAATGAACTGATGCTACCAGCCGTCCTGGATCCTTGGGCTGGACATGCACTCTATGAGGCTGCCCATCTGGCAAAGACAGAATCTGGATCCAAGGTTTGGCTTGTGAGTCTTGCTCCCAAGGCGAAGCTTCAACAGGTCATGATGACGGTTGCCCAGAAAGTCCCGTTCGAACTAGTCGCCCTGGACGGTCCGGCCGGTGGGTTCACGGATGCCAGTGAGGTAGCTTCCTTGTTGGCTGAAGCAATTCGTGCGATACCCGGGCTGGACCGCTCGAAGCTACTGGTATTTGGCGGATGGGAATCCGCTTCGAGAGGTGCTGGTGTGACGATGCAACTGATCGGCGAGCAGTTGAACATCATAGATCAGTTCCAGGGAGTTGACCAATTCTCGATCAGGCCCGATGGATCCCTGCAGATCCTGGAACGGGTTGAAGGTGGCAAACATCAAGTCTCGGTTTGTGAAGGTCCCCCCATTCTTTTAGGTTGGGCCACTGGAAACCTTCCCGAGCCTCCCAACAATCCTCAGGTGGGAATGGCCAACATGAGGACTGTAATGCCCGCCCTGCAGAAAGCCAGGCCGGTAAAGCTCGGGGAGGGAGGAGCAAGGTTTGCCAGTGTTCTGCTCCCCAAACAGCAGCGTTCCACGAAAATTGTCAAAGATCTTCCCACCGACGAGACCGCAAGGGAAATCGTCAATTGGATTGTTGACAAATAGCCCCAGCCTATACGGCTGGCCTTCTGCACGCAAGAAGGCTTCGTGACTTGCATTGTTAAGAGCAGAGGATGACTGTTTGATGCTCACCCCACGGATGAAAATGGCAGAGGTAGCCACGATGAATTCGTACTTTGAATTCATCGTGGGGTTTTCAGATGCGGTCAAAAGCCCGCGACAAACCAAAAGCAGCTTGTCGTGGCTACCAAAACTAGCCTTTTCATAAAAGGAGTTCACCGATATTTATGGAGACCATTCTCTTCCTGGTCCATACAGAAACTGATGGGACGTTGGCAAAGCCTGCGCTGGAAATCGTTACAGTTGCATGCAAGCTCGCCCAAGAATTGCAGGCTTCTCTCATTGCTGGATTGGTTGGTGAGACTGTCCAAATGGCCGTCAACCAAATTGCAGCTTGCGGGGCAAGCCGGTTCTTAGGGGTTTCTGGACCCGATTTCAGTCAAAGTCGCTACGCCACTGACGTGGCGGCTGCCGAAGCAATTTGCAGGGGCATCCAGCCGACTTTGGTCATTGTACCCGGCACCTCCCGACTCATGAGGGTGCTGGCCGGTGTGGCGCATCGCCTGAGTGGAGGGGTTGACACCCATGTCACCTCAATTTCGTTCTCCAATGCGACGCTATCCGTCAGCCGTTGGTACTACCGCCAGCGCATGGAGGGCATCCTGCAAAGGACCGAGCGGCCCTGGTTCATCGCGCTGGACTCCGGCTGCCATGAACCCTACCGTGGAGAATCAGGCGAAGCCCAGTTGGAGGTGGTCCCGGTCGAGGTCCAGGACATCTGGAGACGTACGACGGTGACTGGTCTGCAGGCCCCGCCCGCCGATGAACAAACGATCCGGCCCGATGCCGAACTGCTCTTTGTTGCCGGTGCCGGTTGGACCAAAAAACAACCGGACGGAAATGTGCACGTGGTAGAAGCGCAACGGATTATTCTGGATTTCCTTCGTTCCAGCCAGGCCTCGCTGGGGGGAAGCAAATCACTGGTAGATCAAAGCGGCGAGGGGCAGGCTGTCCTCCCGTTCATGACCCACCTGAACCAGATTGGCCAAACAGGGGCAACGCCGCGTCACCCCAAGGGCCTTTCCACTTGTTGCCATGGTGAAGAGCCACACGTAGTGGGCTGGCGCTTTATCAACGAACGCCGTGCCATCAACCTTGACCCAAACTGCGGCTGGGCCCGTGGCAAGGCTGATGTCCTCTACGTTGCCAATGCATTTGAAGTGATGGAAAAGGTTAATTCCTTGCTGGCCCAGCGAAACAAGTCAGACTGACCCTTTTGGAGTGCGGAAGCTAGCTTCCGCTTTCTGCCTTCCACTCTAACGATCAGCAGCAGCTGAATGCCGCCTCAGGTTACATCGCCGAAGGATGACTGTGAGACCAGGGTCGCCAGCATGGAGTGATTGGATGTGGCAGATAACGTAGTAAACATACTTGTCATCTAACCCACCGCCAGCAAGCTGGCTTTGGCCAAAGCGGGAGCAAGCTAAGCAAGCTCCCGCACTCCAAAACAAGACCCCTCACAGACTTAGCCCGCATCCTCACATCACCGGAGGTTCTCCACCAGCATTCGGTCGCTGCCGGATTCGTCGCCCTGAGCGTATAAGAATCTTTGCCGGTCGGGAGAAACTGCCAGACCATAGAAGATCCTCCCTTCGATCGGAACAATCTTCCGGATCGAGCCCGTAGCAGACTCTTTGAAGCGGATGGAAGGTCAGTATTCTGGAAGCGGCTACAGACCCGTTCAAGTCTTGATGGTTAGAAATCGGTGTCAGTCTTGCGTAGCAAGGCGGTAGTGGTTAATTTTGGTTTTCTTGCGCTGGTAATTGCGCGCCAGTTCAATGAAGATTCCAACGTCGCGGTCAAGATCTACCGCGGTCCCGTCAAAATAGAAGTTTCGGATCGGGATGCCTTCGTGCTCGCGACTGACTCGGGGGTAAACGGCTTCACACACGATCCCATTCATACAGGTGAACGGGCTGATGTCTATGATGCCATCGGCACTCTTTTCATAAAGGTAAACGGCTTTCCCGACACTGAGAACCATCTCTCCCAGCGCCCCCTCAAAAGGCAAATACGGCTCGCAATAGTTGAGAAGGACAGTGATATCCTCCGGTTCTTCCAGTCCGCGAAGGTATCCATGCAAGGGTCGAAATAATGCATGCTCGTCAGACCGTTGGACAGCCGAACGAATCCAATTGCCCAGCATCGCTCTAGAAAATCGCCTTCCTCCAATCTTCAGGTTTCTCCGCTCGTCTTGGATAGTGTACCAGACCCATTCACCCAGGTCCGAAAGCCAAGCTTCTCCACCATGTTCCTCAATCTTACGAATCAGGTTCTCATTACTGAAGTAATTATGGCGGCAATAGATCTCGCCAACAACTCCGATCAGGGGGCGTCCGGGATCCAGTCGCCGGGGGATTGCACCGAATCGTTCGCGGGCTTCAGTCATGACCGCGACCATTTTCTGCAGGCGGACTTTGTGATCGGTTTTCAACGCCAGCGCCTGACACATCCTCTTAAGCCATTCTTCGTAAACTGCATCTGTGTCCCCTTTGTTAATCTCGTAAGGACGCGTGTGATGAAGCAGTTTCTGAAGCCCATCGGCAGCCAGCAGAGCACGCCAACCGGTGCGAATGAAATCTTTCCCCCCAATGTCTTCATAAGCATTAGCGGCGGTCGGTGAAAACACGAGCACTTCCTCCAACCCTTGCTCCTTGACGATTTTGCGCAGGAGTGCCTCGTACTGTCCGAACCGGCAGGGGCCCCCAGCCGTTGGCATGAAGAAGGCTGTTTTTTTCGGATCAAATCCCGGCAGTCGGGTGATCTTAAGAAAATCGCCGAGGGTAATCTTCTCCGGGAGGCATTCATCCCCTGAAGTAAAACGGCCCCCGAGTTCAAGCGTCTCGGCATCTGAATCAGGGGTAGGTTGCGCCTGAAGCCCTACAGATCGAAACGCGGCCGACATG
>DATKMG010000720.1:0-5854 GCA_035541995.1 Terriglobia bacterium | reverse complement strand
TGTCCCTTGTACTTAAGACTGGAGATGACTCCCGACCAGTCGAACCGCGTCCCGCGGTAATATCCGTGATCCGGGTCAGGCAGAAAAAAGTCCGCCCGAATGACTCCGTTCGAAATGTCTGCCTGTGGAAAGTCCGTGGCCATCAGCTCAGCCGACACCAGAAGAACTTGGGAGACCAAAAGAAATGATATGATTCGCATCATGATTCAATCCTTTCCGCAATTCGGGGGATACGAATTGAACGTAAAATTACCGTACACAGACACCAAGGCACAGAACCCCTGCAAGGCTCAAGTCTTCAATCGCTCCAGGAAAAGAGAGACCGCCATGGCGAAACCGATACCAATGACAATGCGACGTACAACCCGGGGATCAAGCCGGCGAGCGATTCCGGCACCTCCGTAAGCGCTCGCCGTAGCACCAACCACCATCACGGCGGCAACCTTCCATGCAACCAGACCTGAGGCCATGAAGTAGAAAGCCGCAACGGCGTTGATGCACATGGCAAAGAGGCTCTTGAGGCCGTTCATCTGATGGATTTCAGTCAAGCCGAGGACGCTGAGAGCTGCCAGCATTAGAATTCCGATTCCGGCGCCGAAATATCCTCCATAAACTGCCACGGCAAATTGGAACAACCCTGCCATAAACATCCATCCCCGCGTAATCCCGTCGCGATGGAGTTCTTGGAGGCGCAGCCAACGTTGTACGGGTCCCTGAACTGTAAATAGCAGTGTCGCAAACAGAATTAAGAAAGGAACTAACTCTGCAAACACACCTGGTGGGGTTTGTTTGAGCAAAATGGCACCCACAATTCCGCCCACAAGGCTGGGGATAACCAGTAGATACAACTGCCGATTGGTGGATCGAAGTTCCTGCCGGTACCCCCACAGGCTGCCCAGAGAACCAGGCCAAATTGCGGCGGTGTTGGTGGCATTGGCAATAATGGGAGGCTGACCAAGCCAAACCAAGGTCGGAAAGGTCACAAGTGTTCCGCCGCCCGCGACGGAATTGATTAAGCCTGCCAGTGCTGAAGCTACAAAGATTAGTACCCAATGGGAAATCATCATCGGCCACAGCTCGCCCACAGCTGAACGGGTAATCACAAAGACCAGCATTATCCGGGGTCTTTGTGTTCGGAGTCAAACCTTAAGTCGCAGAGAGCGCAATAGGTCAGAAGCTTTCAGGAAATGGAGTTCGACAAAAAGAGGCAAAATCTCATCCTGTTCATTTCGCCCGATATACGCCACCTTCAATTACGTATAAGCACCGTAGGCCTTGTTCAAGCTCAAAACGGTCGGTGAGAATTGCTCTAATTCGCCCTATGAAGGGGGAATTTCATGAAAGTACTGCATGACCTTTTCAAGTTCACTACCGCCAATGAAAGCGTGGGAGCCGATCTCCGAGCGGCGACCACACAAGCTTGGTCGGTCGCCGCGCAGGAGCGCTGCTCCCACATTGAAAACCGTATTTTCAAGAAAGGCTGTGCATCGATTTTCTGCATGCGCGCAGTATGTTGTAAAATTGCTCCCTCAAGCCCCGGGCGAATTGGGATTGACCCCGGTCACTGCACGGGACAAAACTACGGATTGAGGTCTTTCGTTATGAACAAGCGACTATTGTTTCTTATCTTGAGTTTTGCTTCGCCACTACTTGGTCAGGTTGCCCCGCCAAACGCCGCGGGTGTGTCCATGGGACATGTGCACATTGTAACTCCCGACTCCGAAGCCCAGAAGAGAGTCTGGATTGATGTTCTCGGCGGAAAACTGGTAAAGGCCGGCCCTCTGGAATATGCATTATTCCCGGGCGTACTAATTGGATTTCGGAAAGGGGACTCGAACGGTGGCACTGAAGGGTCGGTGCTGAATCGCCTGGGATTCGTCGTTCGGGACGCCACGTCGGTCGAACAGAAGTTCAGTGCCGCAGGGATTCAGGTGTCTGCGATGACGCCCGGAAGCCAGCAGTTTACAGCGGTGCTTCCCGACGGTGTCAAGCTGGAAATCACGGAGGATAAGACTCTTGACGTTCCTATCAAACACTTTCATCTTTACTTCGTCACGAATCAGGTAGAGGAAATGCGTGCCTGGTACGGGAAACTGTTCGGCTCAGTATCGGGGACACGCGGCAAAACCCAGATCGCTGATCTTCCCGGAGTCAATCTCTCCTGGGCTCCCTCTGAAACACCAATGCAGCCCACCAAAGGCCGGGCTTTGGATCACATCGGGTTTGAAGTCAAAGACATCAAGAAGTTCTGTTCAGAGCTGGAAGCTGCCGGACTGAAGCTCGACATGCCGCCGACACCTCGACCGGATTTAGGAATAACCATTGCTTTCATTACCGATGCGTGGGGGACTCGAATAGAACTCACCGAGGGCTTGAACAAGTTTTGAGTAGACCCGATGGCCCCTTTGCAGCCTGAATCATTACGCTAGCCATACGAAGAAATTCATTCTGCCAAATTGTTGGGATTGAGCCTGGAGGCTCTTTCATGAAAATGTGGTTTTAATGTGGGAGCAGCGCTCCTGCGCGGCGACCTCCGAATCTAGACTTATCGCCGCTCGGAGATCGGCTCCCACACTCCCCTGAAGACCAGCATTTTCATTCGCGGTGGTGAATTTGAGAAGGTCATGAGGCACTGTTATGAAACCCGTCGTCGTTCTATTGTTCTTAGTGTGTGCAATCAGCAGCAATCCCGCAGCCGCTTCCGACTTACCTATTTTCCCGAAACCACGTCAAATAGAGGTACGGGATGAGTGGCTAAAGCTGAACAAGTCAATTCCTATTTTATTGCCCCAGCGGCCATCCAGTGACGATCTTTCGCTCGGACGATTTCTCACAGCCGAGTTGAGCGACCGCTATGGAGTTGCGCTGCAAATGAAACAGGTAGCCGGTCTGCCTGAAACGGGTCCATTTATTCTGCTGGGCTCTGTGTCGAATCCGCTGGTCCGACAGTACTGTTCACGCCACTCGCAACCTCCATCTGAAAGAGAAGGGTACTCGCTCAATGTGGATCACCAAGAGGTGGTTGTAGCAGGCAACGATGCTTCGGGCGCATTTTATGGCCTGCAATCGTTGCGACAACTTATCCAGCGGAGCAGAGACGGAGTTCGGATCCGTGCGCTAACTGTTCGAGACTGGCCTTTCAAGCCCTTTCGGGGGCTCAAACTCTACCTGCCCGGGCAGGAGAACATTCCCTTTTTCAAGCGATTCGTTCGCGACGTGATGGCCCCGTGCAAGTACAACACATTAATCCTTGAAATGAACGCCGCCATGCGGTTAGACCGGCACCCTGAACTGAACGCCGGCTGGATCGAGTTCGGCAAGGATCTTAGATATACACGGCGCGAGCGATCTTGGGGTCCGGGAAAGCAATTCCAGGATTCGGCAAACTCCGATTCTGCCGATGGCGGCGTACTCGAAAAGGAAGAGGTTTCCGAGTTAGTCCAATTCGTGCGGCAACACCATATCGATGTGATCCCCGAGATTCCATCTCTCACGCACAGCTATTACCTGTTGACACGTCATCGAGAGCTGGCGGAGATACCGGAGGCCGAATGGCCCGACACATACTGCCCTTCGGAACCGGCAGTCTATCGACTGCTGTTTGACGTCTTTGACGAATACATCGAGGTGATGAAGCCCTTAGTGATCCACGTGGGCCATGATGAATGGCGCATGCCCCTCGGCGTTTGCCCTCGCTGCAAAGGCAAGGATCCGACGGAACTCTACGCGGCGGACCTGAACCGCATCTACTCACATCTGAGTACGAAAGGGATTGCGACTGCCATTTACGGCGATCACTTGATAGAGGCACTTCGCGGCAGGAAGACCAAGCATAACGATAATCCCGGCGGTCAGCCTTATGACATGCCCGGCGCACTTTCTCCCGAACAGGTGAAGAGACTTATCCCAAAGGATATCTTGATCTTCAACTGGTTCTGGGACAGCAAAGGAAATGAAGACCTCGACGAGCAAGGGATCGGCCCCCAAAATGAAGTGAACCTCTCAAATTGGGGCTTCCGCCAGGTATTTGGAAATTTCGAGCCGCACATTGCGAACTTTGACAACCGTGCTTCACTACCCGGGATAATCGGTGGCGCCCCTTCGGCTTGGGCGGCAACTACCACCTTGAATATGGGAAAGGACATGATGTTTTCAGTCCTTGGTTGCGCCAATCTACTCTGGTCAACAGATCGGCCGGACATGACCCAACTTTCGCTGATGATTCAGCAGCGGATGCCCGAACTTCGGAGTGCCTTGAGTTCAACGGGTCTGCCCAGCCAAGACGATGTGGCGATACCAGCACCGTTAAAGGCAGAGAAGGATCCAACGGTTCAAATCGAGGCGGATGTAAGTAGCCTGATCTTCCTTCACGCCTGCAGCAAGCGGGGGCGGATCGAGCCTGCTTATATGGCCACCTGGAACTTCGCCGACACAGCTGAACTATTGGGCTGGTATGAAGTGATGTACAACGACGGGTTTATTGAGACAGTTCCGCTACGATATGGGGTAAACATTCTCGAGGCAGACTGGAATAAGGGTAGTGGTTCGAAAAGCCTCGCCTATGAAGCCCGTCTGGCACATCGATCCGATGGCAGGTTGGATTTTGCGTTCGAGTGGGTTAATCCCCGGTTTGGTATACCGATCCGTGAGGTGCGTCTGCGATCCGTATCCAGCGAGAATCCAGTAACCCTCTCCGGCGTTCACGTCGTTCATAAACGCCCAACAGGTTTGGGGCGAAATGAGCACCAGGAAAAATAAGTCAGACAAAAAGACTGCTTAGGCCGGCTCAATCGCGTTCTACCAGCCCATGCAAGAGGCGGGTCATCTTGGAGACCTTTTCGGTCAGTTCGGCAAGTTCCTGTTGGGAGGCGTGCTTGATTTCGAATGCAAGAATTGATACATCCAGGGCAAGGCATCCCAGTCTTCGGATCGCCAGGACCCTTTCCAGCTCACTTTTGTTTTCTATGTCAACCGGCTCGTCTAACTCTATGACCATTTGAACTCCTTTGAGATACTTATCGGCAAATTTCTGCAAACCTCTTCTATTCGAAAAACCAAGACACCTCGTTTAAATCACGGGCAACGCCAACATGAGGTTCAAGGCGGCCAGACCGGCGGATCGTGCCCTACCCAAACGCGCTTTGTGGACCTCGCAGAGGAGGGAGCCTGCAAATCGATATCCCGCCTCATGACTGCCTTCTTCAGGACTGTGCCAGACCGGGACGACAAGCTGGCCGGGCTCGCCCTGGTTGTTGTCGAGAATCGAAACAATACCACGGGTCCGCATCAGCCCCAGCCTCCTCGCGCTGGTTCTTCCAAATTCAGCATCAGGTCCAACTGGTGTGCAGCTGGATCACGCTGGATTATAACTTGATCCTTCGTAATTGGCTTGAAGAATCCTGCGGTGTTTAGTCGATTCAGGCTCTGGCGCAGCTGCCGGTAGTTAAATGGGTCCCCTTCGTTCAACACCATCATTCGCCGCAGCGTCGAGTCGCTGAAGTGACGATTACCACGGAACTCTATACTCCCGACCGCCGTCCCGCGCCTGCCACCGCAGTCCAAGATACGATTCTGAGGGAATACGCTTTGTTCCCGGATGCTGTGAGGTCTTAACGAAGCGCCTAATTGCTGCTTCCTTAGCTTTAGCAAGGGCGTTCGGTGGGAGACTGGTTGCCGACCAAGCATAGAAAAATGTCCAAACCCGAGTGTCCCTTCGGGACAAAGAGTTCTCACTCCATTCTGCAAATCTCAATAGGATTAGGGCATGCAGACACTCAGTCGGCTCTGAGTCACGGAATCTCTAAGACTTCATCACAACCGGATAAACTTTGCGGACCGCCGCGATAATGTCGGC
>DATKMG010000719.1:0-6047 GCA_035541995.1 Terriglobia bacterium | reverse complement strand
GAGGAAATGGCTTCCCGACGTCTTGAAAGGCTAATTAGTCACATCCCCATCAGACCGCTTCCAAATCAAACGCAGGAGTCGGCAGAGGCACTCGTCCCAACAAAGTTTTCCTCTTGGCATACTTTAAGAAATGTTCACTCTGAGAGCTCTAATTGAAGTAGAATGGTTCCAGTATTAGGATAGTCTACTTCCCCTTGTTGCCCTTTCCTGATTCTCGTCCATAAAGAAGGGGGCGTCCATGAACGTGGTTCGTCCCAGGGTGGTTCATTCAAGGTATTTGATTTGTACCCGTCTACAGGATCGTCGAAACCACTGAGAGTGGCTGATGTCTTGACGCCATGAATCCTGAACGCCTTCAACAAATCGACCACTTGCTGGAACAAGCGTTGGACCGGGAACCCGGCCAACGCCAAGCCTTCCTCGAACAAGCCTGTGTCGGAGACGGGGAACTGCAGGGGGAGGTCTCCGCCCTGCTGGCTTCCATGAGAAGGCCGGAAGTTACATGGGATCTCCTGCCGTAGAGGTAGCGGCTCGAATGACAGAGGAGACTCCAAACGTCTCTTTGGTAGGTTGCCAGTTGGGCACTTGCCAAGTCCTGTCCCTGCTGGGCAAGGGGGGAATGGGAGAAGTCTACTTGGGTCGTGATTCCCGTTTGGGCCGCCAGGTGGCCATCAAGGTCTTACCAGACGCATTCACCAGAGATCCGGAGAGGTTGGCCCGCTTTGAACGTGAAGCCAGGCTTCTGGCTTCACTGAATCATCCCAACATTGCCACCATCTATGAAATTGGGGAATCCAACGGAATCCACTGGATCGCCATGGAGCTAATAGTGGGGAAAACCCTGGCGGATTGGATAAGGAGTCGTCCGCTAAAGATAGTTGAAGTCCTTGACGTTGGCATCCAGGTAGCACGAGGGTTGGAAGAGGCCCACGCGAGAGGGATCATTCACCGGGACTTGAAACCCTCGAACGTCATGGTCACGGACACGGGTTTGGCCAAAATCCTCGACTTCGGCACGGCAAAAATCGCGCAAGCTATCGGGCCCGATGACTCTACTTTAGGGCTCTCCACCCTCGAAGGGAAAATCGTGGGGACTCCCCCTTACATGTCCCCTGAACAGGCTCAGGCAAGGAAGCTCGACACACGCTCGGACATTTTTAGCTTCGGCGCATTAATTTACGAAACGGTCACGGGCCGAAGGGCCTTCAACGGTGAGTCCAATAGGGCGGTAATTGAAGCTGTAATGTCGGCTGAGCCGCCACCACTCGGAAGGCATATTCCCCTAGAACTCCGTAAATTGATTGAGCATTGTCTGCGGAAAGATCCTGAACGTCGGATCCAATCTGTAGCTGATATTCGGATCGAACTTGAAGACATAAAGGGAAGTCAGGACTTTGGCAGGCATAAGTTTGTCCGGGACAAACTAACTTGGTTCCTGGCACTGCTGCTCGTGGCAGTTATCTTGGTAGGCATAGTAGTTTGGACATTATGGCCTTCTTCGTTTATTCCGGAATTTGAGTCAGTCCAGGTCACCAGCTCGGCGGGGTGGGAAGGAGAACCGGCCATATCGCCCGACGGTAGCAGAATCGCCTATGCATCCAATGAATCAGGGAATCTCAACATCTATGTCACTGACATTTTTGGGAATGCACATCGTCGACTTACTGACGATCTGGCAGACGATACCGATCCCGCTTGGTTCCCGGATGGGAGCACCATCGCCTTCACCTCTGACCGCGGCGGGAGAACAGCGATCTGGAAGATCGGAGCAGAAGGAGGTGGTGCAACCCTCCTCCTTGACAACGCTATTGATCCCGCCATCTCATCGGATCTTAATCATCCAAGGCTCGCCTTTGCCAGGTTGTCGCCGACAGGTTACCGGATTGGAATCGCCTCCCTTGAGAATCCAGGAAACACCAGAATTATCACAGATGATCCCGGCGAGCCAGTCAACGCTCGCAATCCCGCTTGGTCTCCCGACGGTAAATCCATCTGTTATGTCGACCGTCAGGAGCTCTGGGTTATCGATGCAAATGTGGGCGGAGCGCGTAGAATCACAAGCGACGGACACCTTAAACAGGAACCTGCCTGGTCTCCGGACAGCAGGCGCATTTATTTTGTTGGATTCCAACAGGGTGCAGCCGCTCTCCGGTGCATCCGCAGCAGCGGCGGTCAATCGAAGAGAGTGACGAGCGGCACGGGTGCCGAAAGCCACCCCAGTGTCTCGCGGGACGGGAGGCGTCTAGTCTATGCGACAAATGAAGATAATCACCAGATTGTGCTTCTTGATCGACGATCGGGGAAGAAGAATGTACTTCAAGGAAGCGACCTATCTATGCCTGCCATTGCACCTGACGGCAGTAAAGTGGTTTTCATTTCGATGCGTCCAGGACAAGAGGATTTGTGGCTCCAGCCAATCCAAGACCAGAAGCCCACCGGAGCACCAAGGCGGTTGAGGGGACTCGGGGGCATTTCCTCACACCCCGCCTTCTCCCCAGACGGTCGCTGGATCGTCTGCTATCGTATCTTAATGAACAACCGGGAAATTTGGACCCTGCCTCTCTCCGGTGAATCTGCTGTTCAATTTACGCATGCTCCACCGTCGGCCTTTCATCCTGCGTGGTCCCTCGATGGGTCGAGAATTGCCTTTGTCACCAACCAGAGAGAGATATGGGTTGCGTCCGTCAAACAGGGCAACCCTGTAGGTACACCCGAGAGGATTGCCGCAGGCGAATTTTTTGCAGTGGCCCCGGCTTGGTCCTTGGATTCAAAGCGACTGGCGTTTGTGGCCTCGCTGGGAGATCAATCTGAAGTCTGGCTAGTTCCGGCCGATGCCAGTGGGCCCGCCTTCAAGCTGACCAGCGGGGCGGACGCACGTTGTCTTCACTGGGACGCAGCCACTGGAGATATTCTGGCGAGCGGAAGTTGGGGGCAGAATAGGGTCAGCTTGCGCAGTGTCGATCCCAAATCCGGAAACAGTTCGCCTTTTTGGCCCGAGGTAGAATTTGGATTAGGGACTTCGCCAGAATTAGGACTCTTCGATATTACAAGAGACGGCAAGGGGTTGGCTTTTTCCAAGGTTGAACTGCGGGGGCATGTCTGGATGTCTATTGCAGCTAAAGGTACTTTCTAAACTGAAAGGAGTTGAAAATGGTGCGTGATTTACAACTGCATGAGTTAAAAGAACACATAGAAACTTTGACGAATGCCGCTAGGGAAGGTTTAGAGGTCTACAGAGCTCTGGATGAATACAGAGGCAAGCTGTCTTCGACGGTGGGCAAAAATATTCCGCCGCCACCTCCAGTGACCTCCAGATGTTTTAAAAAAATTCCAGATACTGAGGTCGGAAGAGTGACTGTTGATCATCTCAAAGTACTGATGGACAATCTGACAACTATCTACCGGGACATGGCGAATTCAATCAATCAAATTCGAGATAAGCTTGGTACTAAGTAGAATCTTATACCCCAAGTCTCTCGTCGAGTTTGATCATTGGGGAAAATTGTGTCCGTCGGAATGGAAATTGGACGTATAGTCCTAATCCTGACTGCTGAATGCAATATGCACTGCAGTTACTGCTACCAGACCGCCAAAAAGGCACTGAGGATGACTCGGGCCACCCTCAGCGCCTCTCTGGACCTGGCTCTCACCTCCACTTCCCCGGAAATTGAGTTGTCGTTTGTGGGCGGTGAGCCTCTCCTTGAATGGTCGATGATTTCCGAGGCTGTGAGTTATGTCTCGAAGAAAATGATGCCCGGGAAGCGTCTCGATTTTGCGATCAGCACCAATGGTCTTTTGATGACTGAGGAGATTGCTGCCTTCCTCGACGAGCACAAATTCAAGGTTCAATTGAGCTTTGACGGAATTGAACCGGCACAAGACCACAGGGGGCGAAAAAGCTTCCAGGATCTTAATGATTTGTTGGATCGGCTAAGGGTAAATAATTCTGACCTGTTCAAGTCCAGGCTGCGTGTAAGCACGGTCCAAATTCCGAGCACGGTCCCCTATTTCGCTGATTCGATCCGGTACTTGGTGCAAAAAGGGGTTCGTGAAATCGGCATATCTCCCAGTCTCACTCCCTCTCCGGGATGGAAGCATGGTGTCATTGACGAACTCGATTCTCAGTTCGGCCGGATTTATGAGGAGAGCCTTCGTCATTTCAAGCAGACTGGCGAGGTCCCACTGGAGATCTTTCGAAAGACCAAGAACCAAAGCGAAAGAACAGAAACAACCAGTATCCGGTGCAGCGCGGAGACCGGGGAAACCATCGTGGTCGATACAGATGGGCAGGTATATGCTTGCGTGCTTTTCGCTGAGTCTTACCAGGAGGTTGCTTCCGAGATGTTCAGGTCGTTTGCGGGTCCTCTCAGGATGGGAGATTTGGGTGATGCGGAGTTCCACTCTCGCCGCGCTGCCTATGAAGGGGCGGTGAAGAACGCAGGACTTTTCAGAGGGAAGGAGAAGAGGCACTCATCCTACGGCAGGTGCGCTGAATGCCCGTATCTTGATGATTGCTGGGTATGCCCTGTCTCGATTGCATATGATCCAGCAAGCAAAGATCCGAATCGCATTCCCGATTTCATTTGTGCCTTCAACCAGGTAGCACTTAAGTACCGCCGACAATTCCCGTACATGGCGAATCCCTTGGAGAAACTCAATTCGACACTGAAAAGGTTGGCATCGGAGGGGTCTGCGGCGGTTTTTTCATCGACCTATGACGGAAATGAGCCAGTGCCTCTCGGATGAACAGCGAGTTCTCTTTGCGCCACATGTGTAGGGATTTCTGAAAACTGGACCAATTGTCAAAGCAAAGAAAGGAGAGCCTTATTGCTCGCATTAATTAGACCGTGAGTGATCACGGCACTCGACGAAAAAAGTAGTCGAACGCGGCCAAACACCTGGCGTTCTGGCGGTAAGGTTCCTGATGGCAAAGAAAATGGTGCTTACGCAACAAACTGTTGGTAGCCTACCTGTAACTCACTCCCGTGGTACAGTTTGAGGCTCAATTTTAGGAAATTAGTTTCGCCCCCGGCGCGGTCTACCAACCATGAAGCGTCTCAACTGTCCCAACCGGCACTGCCATCCCCTTGGGAAGAGAAGTGTCGTCATTCGTCATGGCTTCTACAAGGCTACTAATACAAACGAACTAAGGTAGGGGCAATGCTCTGCATTGCCTGCGGCGGATGGGGACCATCCGCCCTACCATGGATCCGATTTTGAACGTTTTTAACTGCGTTTGTATTAGGTGGAGGGAAGGCGTCGTCGCTACCAGTGTCAGGCTTGTGGAATGACGTTCTGTTCGACAACAGGTACTGCATATCATCAACGTCAGCACCAGCGAGCTACCTTTGATGAAGTTGCGGCTCTCAGTGTCGAAGGCTTGAATAGATCAATAAATCGTCCATAGATCGAGTCAAACGGATCACCGTGAGTACCATCCTTGGCCTGAGCAGAATTAGAACCAACCAAGAAATAGTGAGAAACAGGTTCGGGTCGAGCGATTGCTGCGGTATACTGAGGAGGTTTCTGGGCAAAAAATTTGAAGCCGAGGCTTTGGTATGTCGAAACCGATCAGGGCAGTTTTCTTCGACATCGGTGGTACGCTGGGCGTCGTTGATCTGCAAACCAAGACACTCACACCCTTCAGCGATACGGTCGACCTGTTAAGAAGCTTGCTAAAAGTTTCTAGCATTATGGCTGGAGTGATTACGAATATTCCGGATGACTGGACAACCAAGGACGCTGAAACCATGTTGGCAGCCGCCGGAATCTTACCATTTCTCGACCAACGGGGACTCATTACGAGCCAGAAAGCCCATGCTAACAAACCTGATGTGCATATCTATCAGTTCGCAGCCGACCAGCTCGGCGTAGAAACCTCCGAGTGCCTTTTCATAGACGATGATGTCAACAATGTCACCGGTGCTTGCAAAGCAGGCATGAGTGCGGTCAGAAAGGCTCCGCACTGACTGTTCCGGTGCTTCCGCAACTGACTGATGGTAACCCACCTATAACTCGCTCTGGTGGTATTGTTTGGGACTCAATTT
>DATKMG010000718.1:0-2879 GCA_035541995.1 Terriglobia bacterium | reverse complement strand
AACAATGAAGTAGAAGGGGAACTTGTGACCCCGACGGGAGCCGCAATCCTCTCCACACTCTGCAGTGCTTTTGGTGAGATTCCTCCGCTCCGAATCGAACAGGTCGGATGTGGGGCCGGCTCGCGGGATTATCCCGACAGGCCCAATGTTTTGAGAGCCTTCTTGGGAGAGATCAGAGAGAGCTTACCTCAAACCGGTTCTCCGAATGTTGCCAATGCGGTAACCTTGATTGAGGCCAATATCGACGACATGAATCCCCAGTTCTACGGGTACCTGCAAGAAAAGATGCTCGGATTGGGCGCATTGGATTTTTTTACCGCTCCGGTACAGATGAAGAAGAACCGGCCAGGAACGCTCCTAACCGTAGTGGTTCCCAGGGAATTACTGAACACCATCTGCGGGGTGCTGTTTGAGGAAACAACGACACTCGGTGTACGTTACTATGAGGCGGGGCGAATGGTGTTAGAACGCGAGGTGGAGGCATTTGAGACCGAGTGGGGAACCGTCTGGGGGAAATTGTCTAAGCTCGAGGGCAGGATTGTGAACTTCGCGCCTGAGTATGAGGACTGCCGCCGCTTGGCGATTCAGCACCACGTGCCGCTTAAGTGGATCCACTCCAGAGTTGTCCAGGAGTTTATGAGCCGCCACGGACAATCTGCGGCTGGTGTGAAGAACCACGAGGACAGAATTAAGCCGGAGTTCAGGACTCGAGGATTATGAAAACGTTCTATATAACGACGCCACTCTATTATATAAATGCCAAGCCTCACCTTGGACATGCTTATACCACCATCGTTGCAGACTGTCTGAGCCGCTACAAGGAGATGCAGGGCTTCGAGGTTCGTTTCCTGACTGGTACCGACGAGCATGGACAGAATATTGAACGTGCAGCCGCGGCTCGCGGCATTACCCCATCGGATTTAGCTGACCAAAATTCTGAGGAATTCCGCCGGCTCTGGTCTCGATACGGCATTGAATACACCCATTTTATTCGAACTTCTGAGGCTAGGCACTACCGGGCGGCTTCTGAAGTCTTCCGTCGCGTCCAACAAAATGGGTTTATTTACAAGGGTGAGTATTCTGGCTGGTATTGCATTTCCGACAACCTCTTTGCTCCTGAAAGTGAACTGCCACCAAACTGCGAAGTTTGTGGCCGTCAAACAGAACGGGTAACGGAAGAAAGCTATTTCTTCAAACTCTCGGAATTCCAGCAGAAGCTTCTTGATTTTTATGAAAAGACCCCTGACTTTATTATGCCCATCAGTCGGCGGAACGAAGTGATCAGTTTTGTCAATGGTGGACTGAAGGACCTCTCGATCAGCCGAACTTCGGTGAAATGGGGTGTCCCTGTCCCGGCTGATGCTCAGCACGTGATTTATGTGTGGTTCGACGCCTTGGTAGGATACCTGACAGGAATTGGGTTTGGTGATCCGGAGGACGACAGGGAATTTCGCAAATTCTGGCCTGCACAGATTCATCTCGTTGGCAAAGATATTATTCGTTTCCATACAGTCTACTGGCCAGCCTTCTTAATGGCGGCGGGCCTCCAAGTGCCCCACAAGGTTTTTGCCCACGGGTGGTGGTTAAAGGACGAGGCCAAGATGTCAAAATCCCGGGGTAATGTGGTGGATCCCAATCTCTTGCTTGAGCATTTTGGCGGGGATGCGGTCCGATATTTCCTGATGCGCGAGATTCCCCTTGGGCTTGACGGGACCTTTTCCTATGATGCTGTTCTTCAGCGGGCAAATAGCGATTTAGCCAACGATTATGGGAACCTGGTATCTCGAACTCTGACGCTGATATCCAAGAATTTCAATCAGGCAATTCCCTACCCATCGGCCATTGAGGGGAGAACACCACAAGACAATGAGCTGGAGGGGGCAGCACTTGCGACTGTCAATGTCTACCAGCAGCACATGGAGGAGTTAGCACTTAGCAAAGCTTTGGAATCTGTTTGGGAACTGCTCGCCAAAACCAATCGTTATCTCAACGAGAGTTCCCCCTGGTCACTGACTGAGGACCTCGCACAACGGCCGCGTCTGGCCACGATTCTGTATACGTCGGCCGAGGTCATCCGGATTGCGACAGTCTTGCTGGCTCCATTTCTGCCAGAAAGCAGCAAGCTGGTTTGGAAACAACTAGGGCTGCCTTCGGTTCTAAAGTCTCAGAGAATAGCTGAGTTGAAATGGGGGGGGCTGCCAGTAGGCGGGATTCTGGGAGAGGTCGCTCCGGTCTTCCCCAGGTTTGACAAGAAGGAAGTTCTAAACAAGCTACTTGACGCTGAGGCAAAGCTGTCTGCGCCCGTTCGACCTGAATTGACGCCGCCGACTGCAGCGGCCGCGACTCTCCAAACTCTAGATCCGGAACGAGTGTCTCCGACTCCGGGTGCTTCCAAGATCTCTATTGAGGACCTTGGCAAGATCGACCTGCGTGTTGGGCAAGTGATAACTGCCGAGAGAGTAAAGGGTGCCGACAAACTCCTGAAATTGATGGTGGATCTTGGGACGGAGACTCGCCAGATTTTAGCGGGAGTAGCGAGGTTTTATTCCCCGGAGGCTCTGGTGGGGAGGAAGATCATTGTGGTTGCTAATCTGGAACCCCGAAAACTACGGGGACTTGAGTCTAACGGCATGCTATTGGCAGCCTCGGTTGGAGAAGACGATCGTCCTGTATTGGCCGGATTCCTGGAAGAAGTCCCCAATGGCGCAAAATTGAGATGAGATCCAAGGTCAGAGTGATAAGAATTCATTCAGGACGGATGGCACGCCTCCACCGCTCCTTGTGATACTCTAGAGCCTTTGGGGTTGGTTAAAAGAGCCCGCAATGACTCAATTGGGGAAGGCGCGCCTTCCATCATCAGGCTGTGTATTCGACTCCGA
>DATKMG010000717.1:0-3683 GCA_035541995.1 Terriglobia bacterium | reverse complement strand
ACCCAGGGCGGCCGCCGCGGGGACGGCGGTCCCGAGCTCCTGCCGCTGACGGCGCCCTGGGCTACTGTCTGCCGCCCCCAGCGGGGCTCAATAAGGAAGAAGCGGCCTCCTGCCGCTTCACAAATGTCCAATCTCCAGATAACCTGCCCTAGCAGGTTAACAGCACTCAATTGCTCGGTCCTCTGTCATTAAATATTTTCTGTCGCGTAACGCCCGGCGCTCCACCTGAATTCTCACTTGAGGAATACGGAATAAAGCCCCAATTTGCCACAAGAACTAACTAGGGCGCCACCCTGTCGCCTACGCTGAACGGGACTGATGAGTCTGGACGTGCTTGATCAGTAGAACCTCGTTGCCGGTTTCGTTGTAGATGAGCTCGTCGACGAGTTGCGAAGCAATCAGGATTCCCCAACCCCCTGGCCGCATACCCAATGCTTCCCGCTGTTGCACATGTGCCAACGGCTGGTCAGCCGGATAGGAAAGGGCAGCATGTGCCAGAGACTCCTTCTGGAAGCCGGGGCCCGGGTCGCGGAAGTGATAAACAATGGCCCGCGCTGTCCGCGCGGCCGTCACTTGCACGACCTTTTCCGGATCAAAACCCGCCCCATGCTCCATGGCGTTGAGCAGCATTTCCCGGAATGCCATGAGCAGTGAGTCCCTCTGGTCTTCAGCCAGGTCGGCACGCATCTCCGTCATGAAGCGCACCAATCGTTCCGCATTCAGCAGCCGGCACGTCACACGCAGGGAAATCCAATCAGGCTGTGCCGAAAGCACCTCGATTCCCCGACGCCAATCGGGCTCTTGAAGAGCCTTGGCCACCATGTTCACAACTTCTCGCGGATCGAAGGGGGCAGTGAAACAGGCAAACACCCTGGCCCGTAAGGCGGCTATCACATCCGCCGGCGCGGCCTCCGGGGCCAGCACCAGGGTCCGCAGACCGGGGCGAATACGCCCCACTTCAAGCAATAAAGCCAGATCTTCCGGAATCGACGTCCTCGGATCAGTCACCAGCACCTCAAAGGAGCGGCTGCGGAGTCGTTGTAGGGCGTCTGCACTGCCCGCCGCATTTTCAAGCACACATCCCTGCAATTCGGGAGATTTGACAAACCATGTCTCCCACCCCGGCCCTTCACCAATGGTTAATATGCGTGCCTCAGGCATACCCATACCTGTCCTCCCTTTTCATCCAAGCCCTGTCCCCTCAGGTTCGCTTGAGAAATGTGAGCCTAGGAAACCACGTCAGATCTTCGGCTCCGGATATAGTACTGAACTGCTAAATGCTACCAGCTTTGTGATGAATAGGAGTGATTTTTTAGTCCCTTCTGGCAATAGGTAAGAAAGCGTAAGAGACCCTTTCCAGAAGTGATCTAATGGAGCGGTTGTTTGGGTCAAATGGGCTCGGACCAGGCAATGCGGCTGATTCGCTGGCAGAGCGCCAAAATTAAGGAGTCTCCGTATCTGGATTTCCAGCATCCCAAGACTAGTCGGGTGGCGTCTGCGGGCATTAATCCAAAGTCAAATTCAGGCTTTACGAAAGCCGGGTCCGCTTTTAAACTGATCTTCTGTTGCTCGCGCCGTTGGGTGGCAGAAGAAGCAGCGAATCGATAGGAGGAAAGGAATGACTGACAACCCTACAACGATTTCGGCCGCCAGCGATGATCAGGGTACTCGGCGGGCAGTCGACCAGTTGTTATCCTTGCTGGTGCCAAATGAAAAACTGGAGGCGTACGCGGTTCAGCGTCGTATTTTCGCCCTTTTTCATCGTCGGATCCTGGTCGGAGCTACTACCGGCCGGTTTATTGGAATGACCCGTGGCCTTTTCGGCGGGTTTGATCCTCAGGATGTCCGGTGGCAGGACCTTAAGGAGGTTCGGATCCGGGTCGGCATTTTCGGTGCGGACCTGACAATTACCGCCTTCACTAGCCCGGACTTAGCCATGGCCGGGCAGACAAGAGTCCTTCAATTTACCGGGCTTCGCAAGGCGGAGGCGGAAACGGTCTATCGAATTTGCCAAGCTCAGGACCAGGCATGGCGCGAGAAACGTCGGGTGCGTGAGCTTGAGGAGTTGCGCGCCAAGTCCGGGGGTGTTCACTTGGAATCTTCTCCTGCATCTGCCAACCTGGCAACTGGCAGTGGTTCCGGAATGGAAGATCCTGCAGTCAGATTGCAGCGGGCCAAAGAAATGTTGGATAAGGGTCTCATCAGCGACTCCGAGTACGAATCCATGAAGGCAAGAATTATCAGTAGTTTCTAATTGTCATTTGATTGGGCTCAGACCAAGCGATACGGCTGATTCACTTGCAGACAGGACCTCAACCATGAACCGCCGCGACTTCTGTGATTCCATGACTGGGTTGGCTGCTCTTGCAGTTACTCCATCGGTCGGAATCTCACAAACGTCTCAGATTCAAGATGCGGAAGTGTTGCGAGTGCCTACTGTCGCAAAGACGCGAGCAATCACCTGCGAGATTCCACGTGTGTGGCGGTTTATTCTGGAGTCGTTATTAGGACGGGAATAATAAATGCCAAGCATACGAAGCCGTTTGCTTCGGTTCCTGATTGGAAGGCCATTCTGCCAGCCAGATGCAGTTGATGACAGGGACGGTGTCGGAACACTTTTTCTACAACCTATGCAAATTCTGTCATCAACCAAGATTTGAGTAGTAAATACAGAGGAAGAGGAAATGAGTAGAATTGTTTCTACCGCGATGTTGATTGTCCTGGGCGTGACAGGACCGTTGCTGCAGACAGGCAGACTGGTTTCTGTCACGAGTGAGGGCTGGACCGTTACGGCAGATGGAACGTTGGGGGTCCTTACCATTACGCATGACAATTTGGGAACCATCTTGCAAGACGTTCGACTCGGTCTCCGAGGCGAAAAGGATCCAAGCCAGTTCAAGAGCTGGTCCATAGAAAGAGAAGGACCGCATCGCCTTTCTATTAAGACGGTCAAACCTCGAACCGCCTGGGTCTTTGATCTGGGTCGAAATGCTTTGAAGATTTCCAGCACATCCACGAGCGCCTGTCTCACTGCTCAGCTACCGACACCAGCAGACCGTATTGTCGCGCGGATCCTGGACCCGCAGGGAGTGCCTGTCGACTGGGTCGGGACCAATGAAGTTGTGGGCAGTTATGGCGGGAGTGAGACCCGGAACCCCTCCTTCCTTCCCGCTCATAATCCTGAGTGCATGTACTTTGCTCTGGGACAGGTTTCGAGTGCCAACTTTCACAACCTTTTTGACCGGAAGAGTGACACAGTCATCTGCTTCTCAGACCAGGCCCAGATGCAGCGGAGCAATCAGAACTCGGACCTGCTTGATGTCACCATCCCGGTGCCGGGCAATACACTGGTTCGCCTGGTTCCGGACTATTACACGAAAACTCTGGGAGTCCCCTATTATGTCCCGCACGCCGATGCGCAATTTGCCACAGCCCCGATGGTGTGGGGAAGTTGGACGAGCTGCTACGCCGAGGTGAGAGAGGAGGACATCGTCCGGAACACGGACTGGATCGCCCATCACCTTAAGCCCTACGGTTTTGAATATGTCCAATTGGACGATGGTTACGACCGTGGAAAAGAGGGGGAACATTTCTGGATTGAGAATTGGGACCGAGCGAAATTTCCCCACGGGCCGAAGTGGCTGACAAGTTACATCAAGTCAAAAGGCCTGCATGCTGGCCTG
>DATKMG010000716.1:0-20133 GCA_035541995.1 Terriglobia bacterium | reverse complement strand
ACCCAGGGCGGCCGCCGCGGGGACGGCGGTCCCGAGCTCCTGCCGCTGACGGCGCCCTGGGCTACTGTCTGCCGCCCCCAGCGGGGCTCAATAAGGAAGAAGCGGCCTCCTGCCGCTTCACAAATGTCCAATCTCCAGATAGCCGCCCGGAGGGCGGCTCCCACATTCAAGGCCGCATTTTGATGAAAGGCTCGCCTTCGGCTACCCGTTTATTCCTGGAAGATCTTTATAACCGCTTTCCCGTCAGATCCGATATAAGCCCGGAACATCCCTGGGGTATTGTACGGGGTGGCCATGTTGCCACTTCGGTCCAGTGCGATGACGCCTCCCTCCCCTCCCAGCTTGGTTACCTTTCCGATGACCTGGCTGGCCGCTTCTTTCAGTGGCAATCCTTTGTACTCCATCAGCGCGGAAACATCATGAGCAACAGCCAGCCGGATGAAATATTCGCCTCGTCCGGTCGCCGAAACAGCACAAGTATGATTGTTGGCATAAGTCCCTGCGCCAATGATCGGCGAATCTCCAATCCGCCCTGGACGCTTATTGGTCATTCCTCCAGTAGAGGTTCCCGCTGCCAGGTTGCCGGTCGTGTCCAAAGCTACTGCTCCCACAGTTCCAGACTCCGGAGTTGGCGGCCCTGTGGGTTGCAGTTCTCCTCGCGGGCTTGCTGATGGCATCTTCGGCTGCTCGGCTTCCCTGGCCTTCTGCAGCTCCTGCCAACGCTTCTCGGTGAAGAAATACTTGGGATCGACCAGTTCGATTCCCTGTTGCCTGGCAAACGTTTCCGCTCCATCGCCCGCCAGCAGTACATGAGGAGAACGAGTCATCACCAGGCGTGCCAGGGAGATCGGGTTCTTGATGCGCTGAACCCCGGCGACTGCGCCAGCCATCAGGGTCCTTCCGTCCATAATCGAGGCATCCAGCTCGTTTGTCCCTTGACTGGTGAAGACGGCGCCCTTTCCGGCGTTGAAAAGTGGAGAATCTTCCATGACCCGAATGGACGTTTCCACGGCGTCGAGGCTGCTACCTCCCTTTTGAAGTACCTGATAACCCGCTTCCAGAGCTGATCTCAGGCCAGCCCGATAAGCCTCCTCCTCGCCTTCCCCGATTTCACTCCTCAGTTTAGCCCCAGCGCCCCCGTGAATAACCAGGACGACATTGGGTCGCAGCTGCGGGTAGGTCTGACACAAACCGTGCAGGAAAAGAAGACCGAAAAAAAAGGATATCAATACGGTTGTGATGTGTGAGTGTCTCTTTGAGTCGAGCATGTGACTCTGAACCAAAGCGCCGTCGCCGCGTGGGACCGCCGTCCCATGCTCTGCCGGCGCACTCCATAAAAGGCGCCAAAGCCCCCTCAAAACTGTCCAAACTCCAGATGGCCTGAAAGGCCTAGGAGAGTAGCAACTGCTGATGGCGAGGTGTCGGTGGACACAACCGTCCGCACCGCCTTGGGTTGAAATGTCTCTCGAGGTTTTCACCTCGTGTTGGCCGGGGCCAGCCCCCCGCGCTAACACGAGAGAACTCAATGATAATTCATTGCCCCAAGGCCTCGCAAGGGGGGCGCCGGTCCCGAACGATCCCAAGGACTGCCTGGGATCGCCGACGCCCAAGTCGGCCCCTGCCGAGCTGGGGCTCGGCGGTCCCGGCATCTTGCCGTTGCACTCTCATTGCTGCGAGGGTATTCACTCCGTGTGGCCACCAAGCCACCGGTATAAAAAGCCCGCTATTAGCCCCCCCAATAACGGGGCAACCCAGAAGAGCCAGAGCTGGGAGAGAGCCGCCCCGCCGACAAACAAAGCGGGCCCCGTGCTGCGCGCCGGGTTGACCGATAGGTTATCGACCGGAATTCCTATCAAGTGAATCAGGGTCAGTCCCAGACCGATAGCAATGGGAGCAAATCCCTGTGGAGCCCTTTTGTCTGTTGAACCGAGGATGATGATCAAGAACATGAAGGTGAGAGCCACCTCAGCTACGAAGCAGGCCTGAAGGCTGTAACCTCCCGGAGAGCGCATCCCATAACCGTTTGAGGCAAACCCACCGCTGAGGTCGAAGCCCGCCTTGCCGCTGGCAATCACGTAGAGGAGCCCGGCCCCGACGACTGCTCCTGTGACCTGCGAGATCAGATAGGGGATCAGTTCAGAACCTGAGAATCGCTTGCCGGCCCAGAGTCCCACGGATACTGCGGGATTTAAGTGACATCCGGAAATGTGGCCAACAGCATATGCCATCGTCAACACCGTCAGTCCAAAGGCCAAGGCCACTCCGGCAAATCCAATCCCCAGGCCCGGGAAGGCCGCAGCCAACACGGCGCTGCCACAGCCCCCAAAGACCAGCCAAGAAGTCCCTATAAATTCTGCTGTGATCTTTTTGCCCATGATTTCCTTCTCCTTTCAAGTGAGTTTTCTGTTTCTCAGAAGCACTGGTCCTGATATGTAATGTCTCGTAAACTAACCCTTCGAGTTGCTCCAGGCGGAATAAGCGATCCTTTCCGGCTTCCAATGGCTGGAATGGAAAAAGAATATCGTACCCAACGGGATTACGGATGATATGGGATCATAGCACAAGTGGGTCAGAGATGAAAAAGTTGACCCAGTACCTTTGTTTGGAATCTAATGAACTCCACCTAAGTAGCCTTTTAACGGGGAATACATAGGCCCAAAGTGAGGTGGAGGCTAATGCTCGAGACTCTCGATCTCAAGGCTAAGTTGGAGAAAGAAAAATACCGTGAAGCGATGCCGCGGCTCCGCTCTGAATTGTCGATCCTTCAGCAGGCGATCCGGCATGCCGGCATCCCTGTTGTGGTCCTGTTCGAAGGGTGGGATGCTGCCGGCAAGGGAGATTCAATTGCCAGCCTGGTTTACCCTCTGGATCCTCGCGGCTTCAAGGTCTACACGACTCAACAAGCCAGCAAGGAGGAGTCTCTTCGTCCGTTCCTTTGGCGGTTCTCTGTTCGCCTGCCCAGCCGGGGGAACTTCGTCTTCTTTGACCGCTCCTGGTACTGGTTGCTGTTGGAGGATCGCGCGGAGAACCGAATCGATCAGCATCAGGCGCAGCTGGTTGCCGAAGAGATCCGCGAATTCGAACGCCAATTGACCGACGACGGTTTGGTCCTCATCAAGTTTTGGCTGCATATCAGCAAGAAAGAACAACGGCGCCGTATGGAAGATATCAAGGCAGATCGGTACGAAAGCTGGCGTGTGACCCAACAACACTGGCAGAGGAACCGCAGTTACAAGGACTACTCTCAGGCCGCCGAAGAGATGCTGGTCACCACAAGCACGGCGAATGCCCCGTGGATTCTGGTTGAAGCCACCAATCGATTCTACCGCCGCGTCAGGGTTTTCGAATGTACACTGGCCGCCTTGCATCGTGCCGTCTCGGAACGCGGCAGTTCGTCCAAGACTTCCAGTTTCAGCTCGACTCTTCCAGGAACGACTCAGCCTGTGACCTCACCTGAACTACGATTCCAGTCTGAACAAGTTGTGCTGGAAGGCCCCCCCACAATATTGGATCGGGTGGACCTGTCGAAGCGCCTTTCCCCGGAGGAATACGGAACCCGGCTGGGGCCACTGCAGGAGCGACTTCGGGAGCTTGAGCTCGAGTGTTATCGACAGAGAGTTGGGGTTGTCATCGTTTACGAAGGGTGGGACGCAGCCGGAAAAGGGGGAAATATCAAGCGCCTGAGCCAGGAACTGGACCCTCGAGGTTACGACGTCATTCCGATCTCAGCTCCGGATGCGACGGAGAAGGCACATCATTATCTTTGGCGCTTCTGGAAACAGCTGCCCAAGGCCGGGCACATGGCCATCTTCGACCGAAGCTGGTACGGCCGCGTGCTAGTTGAGCGGGTAGAGGGCTTTGCTAAGGAAGCGGAGTGGCGCCGCGCCTACCAGGAGATCAACCAGTTTGAACGGCATATCACTTACTCGGGTGCCGTCCTGATCAAGTTCTGGCTCCACCTTAGCCCTGAAGAACAGCTTCGTCGCTTCAAGGAACGGGAAGCCACTCCTCATAAATTCTATAAGATCACCGCGGAAGACTGGAGAAACCGTACTCAATGGAATGTCTATCGTGTCGCTGTGGCTGAGATGCTTGAGCGAACCAGCACTTCGTACGCCCCATGGACCATTGTAGAGGCTGATGACAAATTGTGGGCCCGGTGCAAAACTCTCGTCACTGTGACTGAAGCCCTGGAAGCCCGGCTCAAATGAAGGATTGTCACGTAATATCCACACCTTGTGGCAGACACAATTGGCGATCTACCAGTCGAGAGAGTACCGGATCTTCCGTCCTCTCTAGGAAATTCGGCTTTCATGGGCGCCACGGGAGCGCGGTATCTCCATCCGGTTGGAGCCGGGACGTCCTCGTCCCGTTCTGCAGCATTTTCCTGTTACGCGGCGCCCCGGGAAATTACGCCAAATCGCCTGTGGGAGAGTCAATTTGGACGCAATTGCTGGTTGTGCAAAATGGCAGGCACTACAATATGTTGATGGAGTGCCATTTTGCGCGACCGGGAAGGGGCATGAGAAGCTCTTATGTCAATTGGGATGATTTAGGAGGGGGTCTTCGCGCCTTTCCTAGGGGCTGCTTTTGCACTGGGCTTCGGACCGGCATACTTGGCAAGGGTGGTCAAAAACACTTTGGTTCCGGGAGGTGCAGGAACCCTTCCCATGAGAATGTCTTTGTAGGCAACCTCTTTGCCAAAAATCTCCTTGTTGGCATCATTGTCGGGCCGAAGAGTAGAGCCCTGGAGGGAGATGCCGGCAAAAATGCCGCGAGATCGAGAATAAGATAGCATCTCGGCATGCATCTGGGCATCTGTCTGAGCCGTGGCTTCGCGTCCCACCGGCCCGCCGGCCACACTGGCGTCACCCCCCAGCGTAAACTTGCTCGACATCAGCTTCACTGCGCCGCGCGCATTCATGACCAGGAGAATCACATCCGTCCCGGCTCCGCCAATTTGGAGCCCAAAGCTACCCCCTTCAATTCTGATCGTGGAAGGAGCAGACCAGGATCTACTATTATTGACGCGACAGGAGATTACCCCCACTCCGTATTTTCCCCCAAAAATGAATCCCCCTTTCTTCATGCTGGGGATTACCGCAACGCATTCCGATTTGACCAGCAAATCACCGGGGATACCCTTGTCCGGAGCCGCCATAATCTCATCTAAGACCGTTGATGCAGTGTCCACACGTTCCAGGGCTTTTTTCTGATCGGCTGGGTAACCAACCATGGAAATTATGAAGAACGCCAGGACTAACTTCTTCATGGGTGCCTCCTTATCCCTTCATCCAGTTGTGGTCTTGAGCCCTTACGAAATCCCCGTAGTTTGTCAGGACCATGGACCATGTAGAAACAGGCATAAACTCCGATTCAACATTCAAAGAGCCGGTCCAGGCAGAAAGTAGTCATTGATTCATGGCTGCTGGTAGATCACTCCAATCAATATCCTAATAAGACCCGCGCCACAAGCTGAGTCTAACACATATTTCACGTACCCCCGCAGGGAGGTCTCAGTCCTATGAGATCCTACTCAAAGAGAAATCGGAATTATTTCAGTCTGACTTCAGCATTTGCAAGATTCCACTCCAGGCTGACGCGATGATTCTCAGAACTCCAGGCCGCGGAGATCGTGTGTCCGACGACCTCGGCGCTGACCTGTTCGAGGGAATTGGATCTTTCCTGTCTCGTATGAATTAAGGTCAACATGGTCGTCGAGTTCTCGTTCCATGCAGGTTGTATGACTAGCCTTTTTGTTTCTCGAAATGTGAAAGCTTCCAGGTTGGGCTTTTTTACCTGGTGGAGTCCCCATTGAATAAGGCATTGGCCAGGCGCCAGGTTGTAAATGTCCGCAGTGCTTCCCTGCAAGCACGCTTGGATCCGGTTCTTGTCCCGCTGGATCTCCGTATTGGGATCAAAATGCAACAGCCACTCTGCCTTGAGGGGCATTGCCACTTGCGAACTAAAGGCCGTCATCTTCACCAACCTGCAACCCTCCGCCATGGGTTCGGCGTGAAAGGCGATTCGGCTTCCCAGTTTGAGCTCAACCGTCGGCGAAACTGCTAGCAAGTGATCATCAGTGTCTTCGTTCTTACTGGTCCAGGAATGAATAGTCTTCCCATCTACCACCATAGAGTATTTTCCAGCCCCGGGCACATTGTCTAAATAAATGGCCGTCAATTGGTAGGGTCCAGGAACTCCACCAAAGACAAGGAAGGCGTCACCCTGCGCTCCAATCACATAATCATTGGGGGCATGCTTCAGTCCTCCGGAGGTCTGTAGCGTTTCAGGAGCATAGTTGTAAACCATCCCCTTGGAATCTAATGAAATCTCGTCGGCTATCAATAGCACATTGGGCTTTACAAAGAGCAGGTGACGCCGAAACCGCCGCAACCCCAAGGCCGGATGATAGGCCCGTGCCACATCAGCAACCACATAGTCATACGTCGTTTGGCTCTGCGTTTGGACGATTTCCGGGTAATGCTGGAAATGTAGAGCCTCAGCCGATCCGAAGGCTGTTTGCTCGCCCAATTGACCAACTCCTTTGAAAAGCATGGTGTTGTAATTCGCGGTCAGTTTGTAGCCGGGATAGAGCGGGTCAATAGCCAGGAATTGTCGATTGGCGAAGATTTGGAAAGCCCCGGCATCCGGCCCCTCGTGTCCAGTCCCGTAATCGAAGAGAGCAGTACGCGAGAGTGTTTTTCCCATGAAGGGTCCGCATTTGAATCCAATCAGCATCGCTGCGGGGTCAGTCCAGGATGATCTCATCATGACTTGATCGACCTCGGAAAAATGCATGAAGGTCGGGAATCCCGCCGGATCGGCCGCGTTCACTGTCGGGTCATAATAGATCAGCATCATCCATCCATGGCTCCCCAATCCTGTCCCGGTCAAGCGGATTGCTATGTTTCCCATCCATTGTGCGGCCGGGTCCCGGTATAGCCTGGCAAGAAGAAACAAGTGCTGGGCGGTGGATGTCCAGCCGCGCCGTGGTGCGTCCCCGAAGGTCATTGCCCACTCCTTTGCTGTGCGATTAGGCAGGAGACCATGGAGCAAGTAAGTGGCGAAATTCCGCATCCAGGGGCATCTGGTATAGTCCTTCCCCAATAAATCCTTCGCCAGCATGGCGTACTTGAGAAGATACTCTCCTCCATAGCCGGCATAAGCGTAACCTTCCAGGGACCCTCCATCGCTGGGCATGTCCTCGAAAACTTTCTGAAAAAAGGCATCGCAAACTTCTAGCCACTTCGCGGCCCGATCGTCCTCGCCATACAAGGCTGCCGCCGCAAATGCCAGGCCACAAGTGTTGGAATGAGAGTGGTTTTGGAAGTACTGATTCCGCCACCAGATCCGGCCGGAAGTAATGGCCTGATATTGTCTTTCTGCCTCCCTTCCTAACCGGCTCGCAACCTGGCTCTTCTCCTCAGGGGTCAATTCGAAAAACAACCAGTCATAACCCAGTGCAATCCCGAGCAGGAAGTGACTGGGAACCAGGTAAGCCAGGCTTTCCTCAGAATCCCATTGGGACCCACCGGTCAATTTCAAAAGCTGGTGCTTCGCTTCCCTCAGCAAGTCTCGGTCTTTCGTCATCAGCCAGGCAAAAGCCAGATCGGGAACAAGATCTCCCTCGTATCGAATGTCTTCGAGTTTAATCCTGCCTTCGGCTACCCCTACCATTCGTGGGATGTCTTGTTGATAACGCTCCCAAAGGAACTTATGAGTTGTCTGTAATTCCGACCTCAGAGACAGGAGTTTTTGGCGGTCTAGCAACAACCGAGGATGACTACGCTCAGAATCCTGCAGAGACAGCGAAGCCCTTTCTTTCCGGGTTTCCAACGCACTCAATGAAGTGGCAGTCAGCAGCAGAATGGGAATTAGCAGAACGGCGGCCCTCATATTTTCTCCTACATCCCGTCTCTCTCTTGAAAATCCTTTTTAGTGTGGGAGCAGTCCTCCTGCGCGGCTACCTCCTGGTTTAAACGGGTCGCCGCTCGGAGATTCTCGGAGATCGGCTCCCACACTTGCCCCCTAGTGCCGGCGTTTTCATGAATGGAAAGGGACCGGCGGAATCCTTTTTCGTTCCCCTTATACCACACTCCTGATTGAGAAAAAGGGGCCCGTTATTAACTTTGCCCTGAGAATGCGATTTTATTATGGTTCTACCGCAATTCGATGAACTATGCTGTTTGCCCGAGGTTCTAAGGTGACTCAATCCCAATGACAATCTCACCGGAGATTAACATGAAATCTGCCTCCCTCTCGGCGATGCTCTTTGCGGTCGTGTTCTCATTTTCAGCGGCAAACGCTCGAGCGAATGTCGGACTTAATGTAAACGACACGTCCTCCAGCCTGGTGGCCCAAACAGCCCGGTATAGTATTCAGATCCAGAAGGCCCCCTATGGCCTGACAATTCTGGTCGGCAACAAGGAACTACTGAAATCTGCCGTGGGGGCAGGTAATTTCTTTTTGCGAGATGAAAAACTTCAGCGATTCGAAAGGGTCAAAAGCTGGCAAGAGATCTCCAATGGCCTGCAGTTGATTGTGTCATCTACGCTGGCCAGTGTGGATGGTGAAATCCTTTTCTATTTCTTTGAGGATCACCTTCAAATCGAGATGAAGACGCTTGACCAGGAACAGAATGCCCAGATCGGCGCGAGCTTCATCCTCAAAACCGGCAGACATTGGTACGGAGGCAATGTGACTTCGGCCCACAACTGGCCTCTGGAAACCGGTTCAATGGTTCTTGATCCGTTTTACTCGACCTCCAATCAGACTTCTCCAATTTGGCTGTCTTCCAGTGGTTCAGGCATCCTGGTTCCAACGTATCAGTTGATGGGCTTCAGCATCGACAAGGACAATGACGGCTTGTTTTCCTTCCATGTAAAAGACGCTGACCGTCTGAGCTACCAACTGGTAGTAAGAAACAACATTGTTGAGGCGTTCAGTTCGATGGTTCAGTTGGTGGGAAGGCCACGACAGGTCCCACCCCGAGAATACTTTACTCAGCCGATTTTCAACAGCTGGATTGAATTCCATACTGAAGTCAATCAGAAGGGTCTGGAAGTCTACGTCCAGCAGATTAAAGCACATGGATTTGCATCGAGAATCGTGGAGATTGACGATAAGTGGTCGACCACTTACGGGGATTTTGTGTTCGACTCGAGCAAGTTTCCCGATCCGAAGAGCATGATCGAGCGGTTCCATTCGATGGGGCTGAGGGTCATATTGTGGGCTACGCCCTTCTTTGAGAAATCGTCGAAGAACTATCAGCTTGCCGAGAAAAACCGCTATCTCATCATGGATGGGAAGGGAGATAGGCCATACATCACCGAATGGTGGGACGGCCACGCCGCGCTGGTGGATCTTTCCAATCCCAAAGCCTACGAGTGGTTCCTGGGACTGCTCCAGAATCTGGTGAGGGAGTACGGTATTGACGGCTTCAAGCTGGATGCAGGGGATGGGGAATTCCTGGCCAAGCCATTCACCAGTTTCGGTCAAATTAGTTCGTCAAAATATACCGACCTATACGCGTCAATCGGACGCTTTTTCGATATCAACGAACTAAGAGTCAGCTGGATGGTTCAGGAATTAGGGCTAGTCCAGCGGCTGAGAGACAAGGACCCGACCTGGAGTCCGGTGGACGGGCTCAATTCCTTGATTCCTCACGGGCTGGCGGAAGGCCTGATCGGCTACCAGTACTTTTGCCCTGATATTATCGGTGGAGGCCTCGATAGCGGCTTCTACGGTCCTGATGCTAAAGGAATCGATGCGGAACTGTTTGTCCGTTGGACCGAGGCTAGCGCTTTGATGCCCATGATGCAGTACTCCTATGCTCCCTGGCGGATGGAAGAGAAATTCGTTTCGATTGTACGGAAGTATTCCAAGTTGCACGAGGACCTCGGAAATTACATTTATAGTCTGGCTGTCAAAGCGTCCCGAGATGGAACTCCCATCATCCGTCCCTTGTTTTTCCGGAATCCCGAGGATGAGAGAACTTATGGCATCAGTACCCAATTCATGCTCGGAGATCGTTTTCTGGTAGCCCCGGTCTTGAAAAAGGGTGCCAGTTGCCGGGACATCTATTTGCCCCAAGGTACCTGGGCTGACTTTTGGAGCGGGAAGATTTTCAAGGGAGGTCAGATGCTGAAGGACCACCCTGCTCCTCTGGAGGTCTTGCCGATTTTCATCAGCATTGAACCCTGAAGAAATAGACCGCTTACTCTGTACTCCGAAAGTGTATTTCTTTTCCTTGTTTTCCAACCCTAAGGGTTAAATCTTTTCGTTTGTTTTCCATTGTTTCCTTGTAAACCTCGGTTAGAATGGTAAGATAGGGCCCGTTCCTGTGCTCAGGACACCAATGGAGTCGAGGTCCCAATGAAGCGAAGCTCTTTACCCAGTCTATCTTTGATTCTATCGAGCGTGCTCATAGGGCTTGCCTCCGCTTGTACCTTCCTTGCCGGTCCTACTAGCAATAGTAAGAACGATATACCTTACTCAACGGCTGTGGCGACTCCGCACGTGAATTGGGCGACAAAACTCGATGGGGGACCGATCAAAGGATTCTTCATTCCGTCGATCACTCATGGCCGCGATATGGTTGAATTAATGCAACGCTTGTCATTAGATCCCACGACGGTTTCGATTGACCGCAACTGGGACGTTAATTGTTGGGGGATCGGGGACTTTTATGGGCACGAAACGAGAGGCGACATCGACGATTTTCAAATCGTGTACAATTACGTAGAAAGAGATCTGACCAGTGATGCGCGATTTGAGGTCTTGATGATACCCGGTCTGAATGGGTGGTCTCGCCTGACTCGGCCGAGTCGTGAGGCAATTTTGCGTCGAGTGAAGGAAGGGGCCGGAATCGTTCTGATTCACCCCTTCGTCGGCGATGTCAAAGGCCACCCGTTCAAAGGAGATGAGCCAAAGGGAGATCCCAGGATTTGGGATCTGTCGGCATTAGTGGAATGTCCCGACGATTTCGTCACTGAAAAAGGCTATCCGGAATTGAATCAGCAAGCCTTGGCCAAAGGCCAATGGGAGATTTCCAAGCGGCACTTCATTACCGAAGGGTCGCCTTTGGATCTTATTCCTTCGGGAATTATCGGTAGTCGATTTTATAGGTACCGCTCAACAGGAGATGTCCTGATCAAATCGGGAGAGTATCCGATCCTGGCGGTAAAAAACTATGGGAAGGGAAGGGTGGTATCACTGGCGTATGTGGAGGAAGGCTTTATTCCCGAGAGCATCAACCCGGTGGAGGCTGGGATATACTGGGATTACTGGGAATATCAATATTCATTGCTGACCCGGTGTCTGCTCTGGGCGGCACGGCGTGAAGGTGATATGGCTATAGCCTCTTTGACCGCGTCTCCTCAGGGGCCAACGGCACTCCGATTGAAACTCCGAAGCCCGAGAACTAATAAGGTTGAATTGGAAGTTGCCGCGAAGAGCGAATTCGGCATGGTCCTTGGCTCCTACAAGAAGGAACTGAACCTGGGGCCCGGCGAATCGGAGCTGGAGATTCCTAAGGATTCACTCTGCCCGAGCCAGGGTTGGCCGGGTGGGCGGCAGATTTTCGACTTGATTGTTCGGAACGCGGTCAGTGGTGCCACTTTGAATTGGGCTTCAACAAGTTTCGTGGCCCCCAAGCGCGCAACTGTAACGGGGATTCGGCCTAATGCCGAGGTCTACCGGGACGGGGAAACAATGAGTATTGTGGCTGAGGCTGCTGGCGAATTAGCTGATGTTCAAATGCGTGTCAAGGTCATGGATGATATCCAACGGCTGTTGTTCGAGGAAAAAAGGCCGACCCAGGGTGAGCGTTATTTCTTTTGTCCATTGAAGGATTTTGTGGGGAAATCCGTCCAAGTAACGGCTGAGTTAGTCGACTCTCGAGATTCAGTGATCGACCAGTTGCGGTCCAAGCCTCTGATGGTGATGCCGAGAGCACGACGCCAAAAGGAGTACAGGGCTCTGCTCTCGTTTGAGACTCCGCGCCATTATTTTGCTTCGACTCGGCAGAAACTCTTGCACGCAACTGCGATTGATAGCGGTCTCACGTGGGGAGGGGCTCTCAACAACAACCTGGACATGCCCCGAGGTTACTTCGGGGTGTACTGGTACGACCGCGGGCCGACGAGCGCGGAGGGGATTGAAAAGGCGATTGCGGAGTATCAAAAGACCGGAGACTTCGACTCGCTGCAGTACCTTACCAAGAAAGAACTCTACAAGCGGACAGGGGACAAAAAGTACCTCATTCGGACGCCCTCCCTGGATGATCCAAAAGTCATGGAACTGCTCGCCAGCACCGCCAAAACAGTTGCCCGTGACAAGGCCATGTACAACATGGATTATTACTTTGTTGGTGACGAGGGGTCACTGACCTCCTATACCGACCCTGTGGATTTTTGCTGGGGACCATACACCCTGGCGAATTTCAGAAGTTGGCTGAAGCAAGAGTATGGGAGTCTGGATGCGCTGAACCATGAATGGAAAAGCACCTTCACTGACTGGGATTCCGTCATCCCTTTAACCACTGAAGAAGCGACCCGAAGCCGCAATTTTCCACCCTGGGCGGACCATCGGACATATATGGAGATCTCTTTTTCAAATGCCTACCGCCAGGTGAGGAAAGCGGTGGTTGAAGGAGATCCCGAAGGTCACATCGCCCTTTCGGGTACCCAGGTCACTACTCCTTACAATGGCTGCGACTGGTACCGGTTGGATCAGGTCATCGATCATTTCCTTTCCTACGCGGGAGGTAACCAGTGGGACTTTCATCGGTCCTTTGCCAAGCCAGGTGCGATGGTCGGCTTCTGGACAGGGTACGGCAGCAGCGGCGCCGGTGTGCGGAACCAGATCTGGACGGCAGCTTTAAACAATGTACTGTTCCCCAACCTGTTCTGGAGCCCTTCGGTGGTGAATCCCGACTTTACCTTGTCCAAGTCAGGTCGGGACATGGGTGAGGTCTTCCGGGCTTTGAGATTTGACGGAATTGGGAAACTCCTGATGGAAGCCGAACGGTTGGGTGACGGTGTGGCTATCCATTATTCCATGCCTTCCGTGCATGCCGCCGGGATTCTAGGGATTCACCCCAGCGACGAGGAGGAAATGAGCGGGTTCCCTGCCAATCGCGAAGGATGGGTCCGCTCCCTCGCTGACCTGGGGGTGTCGTATGACTTTCTGTCTTATGAGCAATTGGAGAAAGGGGACCTCACACCTGGGAGGTACAAGGTCATGGTTCTCCCGTTTTCTGTGGCCATTTCTTCCAGGGAGGCGGATGCTCTGAGGAGATTTGCCGAGAATGGCGGGGTGGTCATAGCGGACGCTTTCGCCGGAATGATGGATCAGCATTGTGCCTGGCGTGAGAAAGGCCTACTGGACGACTTTTTTGGGATTGAGACACCATCACCAGAACAACGCAGTATCTCCGGGAATGGGAAAACCGGAACTTCCGCCCTGACCAGCCAGGGGACGGCATGGAGCTTGAATTCTTCAGATCTTCAAGGTCTGGAATTCATAGAAGCTGGAATCGAGTGTCGGACAGGGCAACCTCTGCTTCAAATTGATGGAAATGACGTCGCCGTGGTCCATCAAGTCGGAAAGGGATGGGCCATCTACTTGAACCTACGCCTGACCCAATACCCCGGCTTGAGGGCAAAAAGCTATGGAGGAAAAGCCTACAGGTCACTTCTTTCATCCATCCTGGGCCATGTGGGCGTTACGCCCGAGGTAAAGGTTCTGGACGTTAACGGAGACCCCCTGGGCCAGGCCACGATTGCTCATTTCCGATTCGGGGACGGAGAAGTTGTCGCCGTGGTCAAGGAGAACGAAGCCATCCAAGCGAGCATGGGCAGAGACGGAGTGACAACTTACAACGATCCTCGCCTGGGTCAGATCGCCCGTCAGGAGGTCAAAGTCAAATTACCTAGATCCTGGTATGTTCGGGACCTTCGCTCCGGAGATTCCCTGGGCCTGAGGAATTCAGTGGAAACAACTGTTATAGCCGGGGACGCTTTAGTGTTGGCCCTTACCCCAAGTCCGGACCGGCTATCCATCCAGGGGCCCACCACCGCCAAGCGGGGAGATCATCCGGCTTTCAGTTTGGTATCTTCCAAGGCGGGAAGGCATTTGGTCCAATGCCACTTCTATTCACCGGATGGGGTTTTTCTCTTTGAGTATGCCCGAAACGTGCTCTTCGAAGGAAACCGGGGTAGCGTGGTTTTCCCTACGGCATTGAGCGACCCACCGGGCAGTTACCGCCTGAAGGTGACCGACGTGTTGAGCGGTGCCAAGGATGAGATAAGGCTGAGGCTGGAATAATGGAAGCTCATTTTGTACTCTCCTTCGCCCACTCCGTGGGCACTGGAGATTGGACATTTTTGAAGCGGCAGGAGGCTGCTCCGGCGGCCCTGGGTGGGCGTTACCGCGAATTTCCTCCCTCTCCCCCAACCCCTTTTTGGGGCTTGGGGGAGAGGGACCGGGTGAGGGGGCCAAAGGAGTTGACAGGCCAACCACACGTTTTGTTCATCCCATCATTGAATGCACCGCGAGACGCTTACTTCAGGTTTTGGCCGGGCATGCCCCCCACTCCCTGCCTCTCCCCCCGTATCACCGAAAGGCAGGTGATTCGGGGGGAGAGGAGACGAATTTCAGCGAAACGCGCACCCAGGGCGGCGCTCGGGGTTCCTACCCCTCGCTGGCCCTGGGCTACAAATCTGACGCCCGTACCGGGCTTTCAGAGGAGCCAGCGGCATCCTGCCGTTGGAGGTGACAATTGAGGAAGAATATCCTGGCCATTCTTTTGTTGGCGTTCCCGTCATTTGCCCAGGCTCCCAACGCCAAACTGTCTCTTGAATCCTTGGAACCCATTGACGCCCACGCACACGTCTTTGCCCTTGTCCCGGCCTTCTTTGAGATGCTGAATCAGCGGCACATGGGGATTGTCGACATCTGTGTCGTGGACAAGTATGATCGCGGCTACGAAGAGGCTGAACCCCAGCACGCCAGAGCACTTGAGATCACCCGGGCAAGCCGTGGGCGCGTTAACTGGTGCTCCACCTTCGATCCAGAGGACTGGGAGGCCCCAGGATTTGCCAAGCGGGTCATTGAATCACTGGGCGACACCTTTTCAGAAGGGGCTGTCGCCGTGAAGATCTACAAGAGTATCGGCATGAACCTGAAATCCAAGAAGGGTGAGTATCTGATGCCAGACAACCCGGTCTTTGATCCCATCTTCAAGTTCATCGCTGATCAGAACAAAACGCTTTACGCTCATATCGCCGAACCCGAAGCGGCCTGGCAACCCCTGGATCCCAAAAGCCCCGACTACAGCTATTACAAAGATAATCCTGCATGGCACATGTACGGGCATCCCGACCGGCCTGACAAGGCGACTATCCTGTCTGCAAGGGATCGTATGCTGAAGCGCAATCCAAAGTTGCGCGTAGTGGGGTGTCACCTGGGAAGCATGGAAAGTGACGTACAAGAGATCGCCAAGAGACTGGACCGCTACCCCAACTTTGCAGTGGACACAGCTGGCCGGGTCGAACACCTCATGCTCCAGCCAAGCGAGAAGGTCCGGAATTTCCTCATCAAGTACCAGAATCGGGTGCTTTATGCAACCGACCGGGAACTAATGGAATGGAACGATACCGAGGAGACACTTAGACAATGGCACGCGGATTACGACCGGGACTGGAAATACTTTGCTACCAATGAAACCCAGGATCTTCGAGGCCATAAAATCTCTGGCCTTGCTCTACCCGAAACCGTCTTGCGAAGGCTTTATCACGAGAACGTCTTGCACTGGGTTCCAGGGATAACTGGACAAAAGTAGTGAGCTGACGGTGATGAAGAGGGGATGCCTCGAACCAGGCCAAGCGGTTTGACGCGCCACCGCCAACGAAAATGGCTGGAGGGCCCCGCTTTGTCGGGGCCGCGGTCGCGACGGGTGACAGCGGTCACTCGCGCGACCCTCAAGAAGAACCGTATTTTCATGGAAGTGCCGCAAGACCTTTTCAAGCTCGCCACCGCCAATGAAAATGGCAGCTTGGGGGGATGAGTGTGGGAGCCCATCTCCGAGCGGCGACCAATTTGACCCTGGCAACCGCCGCGGGTGGCAGTCGCGCTCCCGCGCGACTGCAAAGTCTCCTTCTGCCGCCGCGACGGAGCGCGGCGGCCACCCTCAAAACTTGTATTTTCATAGAAGCAATTATGGGAAGAGCCAATCACTCGATCAATCGGCTATTATCTTTGGTTTTCCTCCTGGGGTTTCTAACTCTGGCTGGCGAGAGGATGCGAGCGGAAGTGCGGGTTTGGGAAGGGACACTGACCTTGCCCACATACGTTGAGGGTCCGCCGGATGTGAATCCCCCCTTTGATCTCTTCCGCCAGCGGAGTTTCAGCACTTATCCATACACAACCCGGGAAAACCTGACCGACCGCAAAGTGGATAGAGTGTGGCGAACTCTGAACCTTGAAAACGAATACCTGAAAGTTACGATGCTGCCGGACCTGGGTGGCCGCTTGTACAGTTGCGTGGATAAAACCAGCGGCCGGGAGATGTTCTATGCTAATCCTTCCATCAAGTACGCTCAAGTGGCCTACCGAGGGGCGTGGGTTGCACTGGGCATAGAATTCAATTTCCCGGTTTCTCATAACTGGGTGACTGTCTCGCCCGTTGACTTTGCCATCATGAAGAATCCCGATGGAAGCGCTTCCATATGGGTGGGTAATATTGACAGGCCTTACGGAATGATGTGGCGTGTCGCCATGACGCTGCACCCCGGCAGTTCACTGCTGGAGCAGATGGTCACCTTGTATAACCGAAGTGAATTGCGGCATCGGTTCTACTGGTGGAATACCAGTTCAGTAGAGTCCTGGGACGATTCCCGAATCATTTATCCAATGGAATTGACCGCCGGTCACGGCTATGCCGACATTGATACATGGCCGGTGGATTCGGCTGGCTTTGATCTGAGTATACCCGGGAATCACACTCGCGGCTTTGTGTCACGCTTTGCAGTTGGTACGCAGGAACCTTTCATGGGAGTCTACAATCCCAAGACCAACTCAGGGATGGTCCATTTCGCCGAGATCGAAGAGCTTCCCGGAAAAAAGATCTGGTCCTGGGGGTGGGATTCAGACGGCCGCGACTGGCGAAAGGCCCTATCCGATAATGAGAGCGCCTATTTGGAGGTCCAGGCCGGTCTGTTTCGAAATCAGGAGACCTACGCCTTTCTGGAGCCACAGCAATTTCTCCGCTTCCACGAGTACTACATGCCGGTCCGCAATATTGGGGGTTTCTCCCGCGCCAATCGTCACGCCGTGGTGTACCTGGCAAGAGAGGCCAGGGTTCCCAATGGACTGACAGTGGGCATCAATGTCAATCATGCTGTCGGTGGTGGCAAGGTCCGCATCATGCAGGAAAGTCGAGTGGTTGTGGAAGAAGCAACGAACCTGAAGCCTTCTGATGTATTTAAGAAGACCTATGCGGCCCTGACTGACCCCGGGGCTTACACCGTTGAGATCCTGGATTCCGACGGCAAGACGCTCCTCTCCCATACTGAAGGAAAATACGATTTGGCTCCCAAGTCGGAGTTCAAATTGGGTCCCCAGGAAACGTATCAAATTCCTGACGCTCCTGCTCGCGGCGAAGGCGATTTCATAGAAGAAGGAAAAGACCTCGAACTCTTGGGTAGACTCCTTCCAGCATACGATTGTTATCGACTAGGCCTTGAGGGATTTCCGGAGAGCTTTGCGCTCAATAAAGGGGCAGGACGACTCGGCGCACAATTGAGTCGCTATGCTGAAGCGGTGCGATATCTCTCGAAGGCCCAGAACCGCGTGAGCAACGACCCTGAACTGCATTATTATTGCGGAAACGCCTGGATGGGTCTGAGAGATCAGGCAAAAGCCAGGATACAGTGGGAAGGCGCGACTGTTCTGCCGTCCTTCCGACCGGCAGCCTTTCTTCAGCTTGCCAAACTCTCGGCGCAACTCGGACGCTACCAACCGAGCCTCGATCAGGTCCGGAAAGCTCTGGACGAAGCTCCTCATACGATTAAGGGCGGAGGCATGGAAGTGGCTCTGCTGCGTCATCTCGGGGAAACGGCTCAAGCTTCTGAAAGGTGTACCCATTGGCAGCAGTTGGATCCCCCCAATTCCTTCTTGCGTTATGAGGCGGTCAAGCTGGGGAAGGAAGATTCCGCATTGTGGCGACATTTGGCGGGAGACCCTGAGCGAGTCTTAGAGTTGACAGTCGACTACATGGCGCTCGGGATGTATGACGATGCAGTGGAGTTGCTGGCGCGTTTGTATCCTAGCGATGGAGTAGTGGGTGAACCCGGGGCCATGCTTCCTCAGGAGGACCCGTTAATCGCATATTACCGCGGCTTCTGCCGCCAGAAGTTGGGAGAATCGGGACATCCCGATTTTGAAAAGGCATCCCATCAGTCCACTCGTTACGTCTTCCCGAACCGTCCTGAGACCCAGGAGGTCCTGGAGTGTGCGCTGAAGGCAAATCCTGAGGACCCCACTGCTCACTTCCTGCTGGGTTCTCTCTATATGTCCACTGGGCAGACTGATCTGGCCTTGGCTGAATGGAAGCGAGCACGCGAGTTGAAACCGGATCTCCCGGTTTTGCATCGAAATCTGGGAATGGCATTACTCCATGGCAAGTCAGATCCGGGGGAGGCATCCCAGATCTTTAAGGAAGGGATGAACGCCGACCCCACGAATCTCGACATATACTTGGGGATGGATCAAGCTTTAAGCCTGCTGAAATCCAGTCCCCAGGAAAGGTTGGCGGCACTCGAGAGTTTTCCAGACCAAAACGCGCTCCCTGCCACGCTATTGCACAAACTGGCCCTGACACTGGCGGAATGTGGTCGGCCGGAAGAGGCTGATCGGCTGTTTGCCAACCGCACGTTTATTCGGGAGGAGTTTGGAACCAATATTCGAGAGGTTTATCTTGAGATCCAACTCCAGAAAGCCCTGGCCAGTGCACGTCAGAAGAAATTCGAGCAAGCCCGGAACCTGATTCAGATGATGCACAAGGAAATTCCGGGACTGGCCTTTACCCGGGACGGCCTCGACCCTTTCCTCCAGGGGGCCAGATTCCAGTATTATCTGGGTGAAATCGAATCGCTTTGTGGCAATCAACAGGCGGCTCGCGATTTCTGGCAGAAGGCCGCAAAGTCGCAGGATTATCGTCAACTCTACTTCGCTTATTTGGCATCCCGGCAGCTCGGCACCATTGACGAGACAGCCTGGCGGGATAAGATGAGGAAAGGCGCAACCGCCGCCAAGAGTTATGCTTCCGGAGGAGGTCATTTTCCGGGAATGGCCATTTACGCTGAAGGGCTCTTGATGAAGGCCCTGGGCCAGGCTGACGAGGGCAATCGGCTCCTACAGGAAGCACTTTACTTACCTGACAAGCGGATGAGCCATTACTTAAGCAGAGCGGCCCTGCAACAACGTTTTTGAGAAGGGAACTGTAGAATCACCTATGCATAGCATGCGAAACGCCCTTGCAGGGCACGCCGATGTTACTGCTTTGCTGCTGGACATGGTGGGTTCAAACCGGAAGCGTCAGCCTGTCGGGATCTACTCCATCTGTTCAGCCAACCGGTTCGTGTTGGAAGCCGGCCTGATCCAGGCCCTGCAGGATGAAACGGTCGTCTGCATTGAATCCACGTCCAATCAAGTCAACCAGTTCGGTGGCTACACGGGGATGCTTCCCTCCGATTTCCGGGAGTTTGTGAAATCGGTCGCTGTCGCCACGAACTTCCCTGAACCGCGAATCATTCTCGGAGGAGACCATCTGGGACCCCATGTCTGGCAGAGAGAACCCGCTCATTCTGCCATGGAAAAGGCACGGGAACTGGTACGGAGTTGCGTGCAGGCCGGCTACACTAAGATTCACCTGGATGCCAGCATGCGCTGTGCCGACGATCCTGGAGACCAGAATACCCCGCTAGATGACAGGGTTGTTACTGAGCGCAGCGTGGATCTTTGTCTGGCAGCCGAGGCAGCCTACTCCGAGATGCCTAAAGGGTCCCCTGCCCCGGTCTACGTCATAGGTACGGAGGTTCCCATCCCAGGAGGAGAACAGACCAGCCA
>DATKMG010000715.1:0-3121 GCA_035541995.1 Terriglobia bacterium | reverse complement strand
CTGTGCATATGGCGCGCGATTCCATGATCCATGGAAGGCGATGAAGACTCCGTCCCGGTAGCGGGCTGGAAATTGCTTCTGGTCGTAACGGACCATCGCGTTCGGCGCCCAATGAGCCGGAAACGCAGCCACCGGCGGCATCTTGTCCGCGCACACTCCAACTTTTTTACCTCCGTCACCGCCGTATTCAGGGGCGAGAACCCGCTTTTTTTGAATGCCGTCGTAATAACATTCCGGCCAGCCGTAATCGGCGCCGGATTTCAAAAGCATCAACTCTTCGGCGGGTAACGTGGCTTCTTCCGATGGCTTGTAGAGATCAGGCCAATTGGAATGAAGTTGATCCCGTCCATGCTGGGTGAAAAACAGGTTTCCTGCCGGGTCGATGGCAAAACCTTCGGCGTTGCGAATTCCCGTCGCGAAGCGGTCGGCGGGAGAAAATGTTTGACTTGTCTTAGTGGCGTCGTAGCGCCAAATGCCGCCACGGGTCTCCAGTTCAGTGCAGGGATTCGCGCCCGGCACCTTGGGTTGCCGGTTTTGTGGCTGGCAGGCATTGGTTGCCGAAGCGACGTCGACATACATCGATCCATCCTCGCTGATGATGAATGGATGCATCGGATGGTCGCCACCCAAAGGCAATCCGGAAACGATGGTCTCAGGTGGGCTCTGCGGCACGATAGCGCCCGCAGGGATTGAATATCGCACAATTCGGTCGTTGATCTCCGCATAAAGCGATCCCTTAAACATGCCGATGCCGGTGCCACCCTTTCCCCCGGACTGAACGGTCTCACCGAAGCGCTCAATGACGTCAGCCCTGCCAGTTCCCGTCTTGTCCTGAAGGGCTACGAGGAAGCCGCCTTCATGGACTTTGTCCATGTCGAAGTACTCTCCCGACCATGTATTGACGTAAAGCGCTCCACCAGGTCCTGCCACCAGGTGGCGAGCGTGACCGATGCCATCAGCGAATACCGTCGCGCAAAAGCCGGCCGGGAGAGTTAATCCACTGTTATCCTGCGCGCAGGAAGAGTTCTTGTTCTTTTTGGCCGCCTTGGATTTGGTTTGAGCCAAGACGATCGAACTCATCACGCACAACATGGCAATGGCAAATAACTGGAGTCTCGACGAACGCGGCGATCGCATTAACCCTCCTGAGATGGACTGAAGAATTGTTGCGAGTGAATCTACTACATCGTTGGCCTTTCTGCAACAGTGGGGGGAATGTTCGAGACCTGTGCGTCAGACGCTCGCGAGCCGCATTTTTCGGAGCGGAATTCCGCCGATCCGCCCTGGCGGTGGCGACCTGTCAAGCGGCGTTTCACAGCAGGCAGGGTTGGAGTAGTTTTCAAGGCCATTCCACTCGCTAAAAAAGCCGACAGTTTCATCTGCTGATAACAACACGAAACTCGATCAGGCACTAACCTCCACCGTATCATTTTGATTGACATCAGTCCGGTTATCGTGCTACGCGTAGACTAACTTAGGGAAGGCTCAAGGTACAGAATGTAGGGGGTTTGGCGTGCTTATCGCTTACTTCTCCCACTCCTTGCCGCGTTCCTTCCAGTCAAACGCCGGATTTCCATCACGCTTTCTTGAAAATATCCCATCACTCTCCCACGCTGCTTTAGAGAGACAAAGGAGATCCTATGAAATGGGCCCAGCCAACAATTAGTGCAGCCAATCTACTGGTAGTAACCTGCCTTGCCCTGGTCTGCGTATGCTCAGCTGAAGGAGTTCGACAGGATGCAGGAATCAAGTTATTAATTCCCTCATCAGCGCGAACCTCATTCTTCAAATCTTTCCTGGTCGTTGTCAATCTTGCCGATCAGCCCAACCACGTGACGATTACAGCAAGAAGGGAGGACGGGTCGACCATTGGCAGTCTGGAAACGACGGTTCCCACAGGAGGCCGGTTTCGCAGTGCCGATATCCTGGGAGACATGGGGGCAGCTCTGGGGGAATTTGGTCCACTAACAGTAGAATCGTCTAATGGTATGGTTCTCACCGCGGTATCCGAAGTTTCAAGTAATCAGGGCCCCGGGGGCTTCTTCCCTGGGATCAATGTCGATGGTGCATGGCGGGAGGGTATCCTCTCAGAAGTTATCGACACTGGAGACGCCGGAACACTGGGAACATTCCGAACTAATATCGGCGTTAACACTGTCGCGAACTCAAATGCAATCGTGACCATCACCCTGCATGACAGTTTAGGAGCTGAGGCAGGTAGGACTACAATAGACGTCCCGGGAAACGGAATGAAGCAGATAAACAGCGTTGTGAGGCAATTACTTAATTCCGGGGGTGCTGTTACAGGTCAAAATGGATATCTCAAATTTTCATCCGATCAGCCGATTATTGCCTGGGCAAGCAAGGTGGAAAATGGCAGTGGAGATCCGAGCTTTCAAATCGGGATCGGAGCGGCATCCGAATCATCGTCACAACCGTGGCAGACAGGTATATTCAAGGGCCTTGTCACTCAGACCCACCCCACAGATTCCTACACGATGTGGGTAACACTCACAGATGCACCATTGGGATCTGTAGTCGGAACTTCATATTACGAAAGGGTTGATTGTGGGGGGAAGTTGACATTATCGGACCGGACCAGTACTCGGATGGAGCTGTCAGAAAGTGTATTTAATAGCAAAAAATGTGAAGATTCGCGACTAACGATAGTACCGCAAACCAATGACACGCTCAGCATAAGTGGTTCTCCAGTATCAGTTCCTAATGCTACTCTCTCTGGTACTTTAGCACGCGTCAAATGAGGGGAAGGCCGGATTCTCCGGGCGTGAGCTTCAGGCCGTTGCCATTTGCAGAAAGGAGTACCTTCCGAGATCCGTTGGATGGGCGCGCCACCCGACTCCTGGTAGACCATGCAACTGCTGATGCAATAAAATAGCTGGGTACCACTGACACTGTCGCTTGGCGACCAGCTCTTCCTGATTGAATTGAGGGTTCCGGCCGACTGAATGCCCCACTTTTGGCTGAACTCTGAAAGCCCAACGGATCAAGCTCTGGGCAGGAGACAGACAATCCGGAGAGAAAGATCTTCCCAACACGTTCTGCCACTCGAAGGGAACCCGGTGCCTGTCTCTAAAATTAAGTATTCTTGGTGGGACAGCAT
>DATKMG010000714.1:0-4188 GCA_035541995.1 Terriglobia bacterium | reverse complement strand
GTTAATCATAAATCTCGCGCTTTTTGTGATGGCCGCCCGTGTCCCAGTTGTCATGCTTATGCTGCTGGCTTCGAATCTCCATTGGGGGACTCATTACGACATTTCATCACTGACCCACCTGGACACCCAATGGGGACGGCTAATCTACGAACCAAACGGTTTTCGACAGCATCTTCATATAATCTATGTAGCCCAGCTTATCATCATGCCCATTTACAGCATTGCCACAGGCATGATTGCTGGAGCATGCATCTTCATCCTGAAGATGCTCAGGGTGTGGTACCAGGCAAGGACACCCAAGAAGGTGGCCTTTAATGACCAGCGTCATTAACTGATTCAAACACCAAGCCTGCGCAGTGTCCCCCAGGTATTTGCAGGCACCTTCAACAAGTTTTTAAAAACAGCCCCTCACGATCCTGCTCCAGATCTGGTCTCCCTGCTCGTCCTCGACCCCATAACCCAATCAACTCGGAGATTAAACGATGGCTCATATAGATCGCAGCATCAACTACCCAAGCACATTTGTGCTTCTCGTGTTGTTCCTTGTCTCCATATCCTCCTTCAGTTTCGCTCAGGTGAACACAGCCGAACTTCATGGGATCGTAAACGACCCTTCCGGAGCCATGGTTGCCGATGCAGAAATCAAGATTCAGACCCTGGACACCGGTTTTGTACGCACCGTTAAAACCGCACCGGATGGTTCTTACACTTTTCTTGCGCTGGTTCCAGGTCATTACAGTGTCCAGGCCACAGCCCCAGGGTTTAGTGCCATCGTGGTCAAAGAAATCACCTTGACGATTGGCCAACATGCGGAACTGCCATTGAAATTGGAGCTCAGCCCAGTGCTCAAAGCAATTGAAGTGCTTGCAGACACAAAGCTCCTGGAGGCAAGGCGTACTTCTGTTACCACGACCATTGCCCAACGATTCATAGAAAATCTACCTATCAACGGGCGGGATTACATCAATTTTGCCTTGTTGGATTCGGCGACCACGCGCGAGAACCAGCCACAGCTGGCTCCAGCTCCAGCGACAGGCCTGAACATCGGAGGACAGCGTGCCCGAGCCAACATGGTCAGCATTGACGGCGTGGACGCCATCGACAACACGATTAACGGTGTGAGGGCTACGGTCTCCCAGGAAGCGGTCCAGGAATTTCAGATCCTCAAAACTGGATATGCCGCCGAGTTTGGCCGTTCTTCCAGTGCCGTCATCAACATCGTGACCAAGAACGGAACCAACCAATGGCATGGGGATATCTTCGGCTATCTTCGAAATCGGCACCTTGAGGCAACTAACGCTTTCGCCGGTGAACCAGACCCAGGTGACACGCAGACTCAGGCAGGTTTGACTATAGGGGGACCCATTAGACGGGACAAGACGTTCCTCTTTTTTTCATTCGAGACCACCCAACGAAATTCCATAGGTTTCTCGAGCATTGGTCGCGACCAATTTGGGCTCACCGAAATCCAGGACCCGTTTGGTGGTGGAATGCTCTTGCTCACGCCCGAACAAGCCACTTACATCAGGTCTGCTCCCCCAACAATTGCTGCCCCGTATACTGCGGTAGCCAACAATAGTGCAAGAGTGGCTCTATATGGAAATACACCGGGTGGTCCAAGATCCTTTGGATTGCTTCCAAACCCTCTGCCTGCTTCATTCAGAGGCCTTGTCACGGAAAGTGGTAACTATAAGAGTACGGAAGAGTCCTATTACTATTCAGTTCGGATCGACCACCGCTTTTCGTCTAGACACAGTGCTTTCTTGCGTGTGGGCGTTACTCCTTCAAACATCACTGGCAGGACGAGCAACGGCCAAAACCAGCTCGAGGTCCAGAACTCCTTTTCGCGCACGACAAACAATTCCACTCGTGATTTGGCCGTTATCTCCCAATTGCAGTCCTCTCTAAGCCCAGTCTTGCTGAATGAGTTTCGTTTCCAATTTGCCCGGCGTGGTTTGGGATTGACTGCAAACGGAACCAACGTGGCTGTTGAAATTCCCGGGGTCGCATCCATTGGCCAGGAACCTTTTGCTCCGGTCAGCCGAGTCGAGAAACGCTGGCAGTTCATGGACTCTCTCTCCTATGTCCGTGGTTCGCATACTCTCAAGACTGGAATGGACGTTAATCGAATCCCTACTCATGTGACATTTCCCATTTACCAATCCGCACTCTATGTCTTCCCCGCCACTCGGTTGGTGGATTATCCGCTGATTCGCGCAGCTGTCGGGTCATCACTTGTGGATGCCTGGAAAGCCACAGGAGCTCCGGCTTTCTCATCCCTGCAGGCCTACGGTATGGGCTTCCCTGAATCGTTCGTCCAACAATTTGGAGGTTTTGACCGTGCAAGATCAGATTTCACAAATTCCACTCTTGGCACATTCGTCCAAGATTCCTGGAAGATCGCCAGCAATCTGCAGTTGAATTATGGGCTACGGTACGACGTTGAATTTATGCCGCTGAAATCTCCTTCGTCGACGATCTCCGAAGCCGGAGAGCGGTTATTGGGGGTCGTCGAGGGAATTCCGAGGGATCATAACAACCTGGCGCCTAGGATCGGCTTGGCGTGGGACCCCTTCAAGCGAGGAACTACCGTCGTCCGTTCGTCTTATGGTCTTTTCTTCGGACACCCTCCGACCGGCTTGAAGTTCCTTTCGGACGTGGTTGACGGCGTCCAGTCGCCTTTCCTCGTTGCTCCTCAACTCCTGGGTGCAGACGACTTGTTTCAAGGCAGAGCTGTCACACCAATCGGCCCGTCTATTGTCAGTCCAGCTCTCGGATACGATCCTTCTTCCCAACGGTATGATCCGCTCTCACCTGCCTTCTCAAATCAGGCGGCTGCTTTAGCCCTCAGTCCAATTCTGCCCCAGACTCTGCCAGTTGCAGGCAACTTCCAATACGATTATACCCAGCAGGTAGCTCTCGGCTTTGAGCACGAATTAAGCAATAACCTCTCAATCTCCGCCGATTACAGCTACATCCACGGCATGCATCTGTTGAGACCCCGGAACATCAATCAGGGGGACTTCAACCTCATCGCCAGTTATGCACAAGCACAAGCGGTCTGCCCCGGATTGCCTGGCGTGTCCAGGAATGGTTGTTCTAGCCCCATTTATCAAGGAGCCGGGGGCCAACTGGCGGGTCTATGGGATGACCTCGGAGGGAATTCACCAACGTCTCTGGCATCCCTCGGTCAACTACTCTTCAACCAGTTTCGCCCCACCGGTCCTAACTACACCTGGGCCAATGCTATCTCACGGGGTGCATTATCTAAACCAGTAATGGACGACCTGGTTCGCAAGTTTGGACTTCCTCATGCCCCCGGCGACGCTGTGGTCCCATTCTTCAGTGTGAAACAGTTCGAATCCTCTGGCTCCTCGATTTACCATGCGCTCACTCTGACTCTCAACAAGCGTTTTTCGAGACATTATCAATTATTAGGTTCCTATACTTGGTCGCACGCCATCGATGACTCCACCGACTTGGCCACCTTTGAAGAGCCCCAGGACAATCAAAACGCCAAATTAGACCGAGGCAATTCCAGCTTTGACCAGAGACATCGGTTCGTCTTGAGCGGTGTACTCGAAAGCCCATGGGGTGTGACAAGAGACAATCTCTTAGATGCTGTCCTCGACAATTGGACACTTTCCCCTCGTTTTGAAGTGGGGTCTGGCCGGCCATATCTCCTATTAACGAACAACGACCGGACATTGATCAACAGCGGACAAACCGCTCGGCCCGATGTCGTTCCTGCAGGGACGTTGGGATCATATCTTTCACCGGACGGTAAGGTCGGGCTGGCCTTGCCCCCTGTTGGATCTGTTGGTAATCTTGGTAGAAACATTTATCGAACTGGGGCTTTCTCCACGGTTGATTTCAGGCTGAGCCGGAAGATCTCTTTGGGCTCAAGCTGGAAATTGTATTTGACGGCCGATGTCTTCAACTTATTCAATCGGGTCAATATCAGCAAGACGGACACGACATTCACAAATTCCGGTATCCCCGTCAGTGCCTTCAATCCGAGACAGATTCAGGTCAGTATGAGCCTGAGCTTCTAGGGAGCGCGAATTGAGTATTTGTTTCCTTCAGAAGAGGATGCTCCGATGGCTGAAAAATCGCAATCCAAAAAGACACAGCAGGATCTAATCACTGTCTGACGCAACGACTCTAAGAATATGTTCAGAGTTGCTA
>DATKMG010000713.1:0-3271 GCA_035541995.1 Terriglobia bacterium | reverse complement strand
GTACCTCCTTACCGTCAACTTCTGTATAACCTTGCTGGCTGGCTTGGGTATTGATGACGTCTTCAAGATTCGAGATTCCAATGCTTGCCCTAATAAGAAGCTCAGGTGGCTATTTGTTATAGGACTTGCCACCGCTTGTCTTCTTGGGTTGGTCTTTTCACTGCTCTCATTCGAGACTCTTTGGTTGAGTCTGCACGGCATTATGATCAAAGGGAGTCAACTGGTGGCCAGTCTGAACGAACAAACGATGATAGTCGGGATGGAGTTTGTTCAGAGTGCGGCGAGGAAAGGGCAACTGCACTCGGCTTTCTTGCTCATTTTCTTGTCGATGGTCGCATCCAGAAGTATCAGGAGTTCCCTAATCCAGACGGGAGCGGCTTTCTTCTTGATTGTTGACCTTTTTGCTAGCAACTACTGGGTCAACCCTCTAACTTTGGAGGACTTTTATGACACCCCGCCTGTCGCCAATTACATTCTCGACCAGACGAATCCACATGACCCGGGAAGGGTATACAGATTTCAGGATTCGGATTTTGAACAACTGCCGGATGTCCTGGGGGCCACCGATTCAGCCATATGGGTTTCGCTTTACCGGAAACTGACCCTTTACCAGTTCCTTTCTGCAAAAGACCACATCCAATTCGCTGTGTTTGGTCCAATTGACCGGATGGAGACTCTGCCCAGCCAAATCATAACCTTTGAGCTCAGAAATACGAAATCCTTGGAGGATAAGCTGAACTATCTGACTGGGCTGAACGTGGGGTACATTCTCTCCGTAGAGCCAATCGAGAGTCCGTTGGTCACATTAGAAAGAGTCTTCCATATTAACAGCGAAAGTCCCCTGCGAGTTTACCGACTAAGAAACCGATTACCGAGAGCCTTTTTGGTTCTCGAGGCTAAGCCATCCCAGGAGAATTTTCAGAGTTTCAAAAGCTTCTTGGCGGTGGATCCCAATGTGACCAGACCAATACCGTCGCCTTCAACCAGCAATCCTTCTCGGCCTACGGTTGGGGAAGTAAATGTCATCCAGTCTCTCGTTCAAATTCAACGCTATGATCCAAACCAAATAGAAATGGAATCCCAGAGTGACAAAGCCGGAATGTTAATTCTGCTGGACAGTTATTTCCCGGGATGGCATGCCTTTGTGGATGGCAAGGAAACACAGGTGAAGAATATCAATTTTGTTTTCCGCGGCGTGAGCTTGCTTTCTGGCGCCCACCACATTACGCTCCGTTACCAACCCGACAGCTTCAAATATGGACTGCGGATTTCTTCTGTAGGTGGGTTCATTTGGACGGTTTTGTTCTTGGCGGGAGTAACAGACACTTATCGAAGGCGACTTAGGCATCCAGTTCGACTCTGACCTTGTCAGGCCTTTATGAATATGCGGTTTTAGTGTGGGAGCAGCGCTCCTGCGCGACGACCTCCGAATCTAAACTTATCGCCGCTCGGAGATCGGCTCCCACACTCCCCTTAAGACCAGCATTTTCATCCGCGGTGGTGAACTTGAATAGGTCATGGGGCACTCTCTTGAAAGTCGTGCTCGTCGCAGTGCTCGGACTCGTCCTCGACAAGAAACCTTCCCAGTACGACGACGAGAACGAGGGCGAGTATGACCCGATGGATCTTGCATTAATGATCACTTAGGGCGTCATTCTCCCATCTTCATGCTAAGTGGTGCCCCCGAAGGGGCAGGAGAGGCTTTTGTGAGAATTCGCATTTAAAGGTGGCCACCGCGCTCCGTCGCGGCGGGTCTCGACTACACTGAAAAGCTGGGATTTGGGAACCAGGTCCCCGCATTTCCATCAGCCGCGTTGCGCCGCGCCAAAGCATGAATACCATTATGAGTTTTGTGATGCCTCTCGCCCAGTTGATGCTACCGGCAATAGTTTAAGGGGGTTTCGAGAAGGTCCGATGTCACTTCGTAGAAACTCTGTTTTCTTCACTTTCCTCCTCTTACTGGCAGGTTTGTTTGCAGTTAGTCAGTCCGGTGGTTTTGAGGTCAAACGTTACTTTACCTTGTTGGCCGTCCTCGTCGAGGAGAGTTGGATCCCGCTATCCTGGATTATGGGAGCTGCTGGCTGGGGTTGGCTTGCAGAATGGTTGTTCCTTGGAAGGACGGGACGTGAGATCAATATTCAAGTCCTATTTGGTATTGGTCTTCAGCTTCTGCTCGATTGGGTTCTTAGTTGGACTGTGGGGTTGAGCAATGAGCTTGTTTGGGGATTGAATGGCGTGGGCTGGGGACTTCTGGCCCTCCAACTGGTTCTTGAGCTACAGCGGTTCCGAAGGGCAGACTGGCGAGGCATCGGACACTGGGGAGTGTTGCTGTCCGTTCTTCCCACATGCCTTCTGTTGGGTGCGTGCACCATACCTCCTGGGATCCTTTGGCCGAGTGAATACGGCGGTTATGACGTATTGGAGTATCACCTGCAACTCCCCAAAGAATGGATGAAGCTAGGGAGAATGGCAGGGCTCGAACACAATGTGTTTTCGTTTCTACCGAATCTTGTAGAGTCAGGATACTTCCACATGGCTCTCTACAAGGGTTCAGCAATCGAGGCAGGTTATGCAGCTCAGTTATTCAGTTCAGCAACTGCAGTTTTGGTGGCCTGGATTGTTGGTAGAACTGCTGTTTCGCTGGGGAGGAGAGACCCGATGGCAAGTGGCTCGGATGGCCCAAGAGTGGCCTTCGCCGTAAGTGCCATTTACCTGGCCGTGCCTTGGACTCTGGTCACAGGTTCCATTGCCTATAACGAGCAGACAATGATGGCCTTCGGGGCTGGAGCTTTATATCTCGCTTTCGGAAGAAAGCTCGAATATTCGTCTCCGAGTAGCGAGTTTCGCAGAGGGACCGCGATTGGTTTTCTGTGTGCCCTTTCAATTTTGGCAAAACCGAGCAGCGTGCTACTGATCGCAGCTCCGATCTGCCTTGTTTGGCTTTCCACAACCTGGCATAGAATAGGGACGTTTACAGTCCGACTGACCGGAACCATCAGCAGTTGTTTGCCGTTGCTGGCTCTGTGGATGACCCGTAATTACTTCTGGACCGGCAACCCTTTCTTCCCCATACTCACCCAGCGGTTTGGGACAGGGCATTGGACCTCCGAACAGGCATCCCGCTGGCACCGTGCGGTCTCCTCAAGTCTTTCCCTGGGGGAACGCATCCCCATTTTATTGTCTCAGGTCCACGGCTTATTTCACCCTCAGTTCGGCTGGATCTTGATACCCGCGTTGGGCATTTCAATCTGGTATGTAACAAAACGTCGGA
>DATKMG010000712.1:0-3323 GCA_035541995.1 Terriglobia bacterium | reverse complement strand
GATTACCTGATAGAGCAAGGAGAAAATGCCTATGTTCGCACCTGTTCCTAGAGCTAACAGTATTAGCGCAGTGACCACTAGAGTTCTCGCATGACGTAGGCTTCTAAGGGCTGACCATAGATCAATCCACATGTAACACGCTGTCCCCCCCATTCCTAACTTTTATCTCCGCTGCGCAGCTTCGATTTAAGTGCTTGAGCCTCCCTTGTTATGGCTTGAGTGTCGGCTGCCCATTCTGATCCATCTGACTTTTGAACGCGGGCCACGAAACTGATCGAGGCCTTGTAATGCTCACCCACTGTAGCTTCCCACGAATCCCATTTATCGAGCAGCAATGAACTGCCGGGAGCCAGGTTAATTTTCTCCATTCGCGAGAGTGTTTTGATAGGATTGCCACCGACGTCAAAGAGCATGAACTGGACCTCGACTTCGGCGATTCTCGATGGGGCAAGCGCAGTAGCTATCCCCCTGCACGCGTAAGAGAAAGAGTCGCCATGTTGGGAAACGACTATTCCCGTGTTTTCCAACTGAATAGGCGAAGAGAGATCATTAATAACATACCAATTGAGCGGCTGAATGATTTCATTTGCACCCACAATATCGGTCATTACCGAACCGCCCTCCCATTGGGTGACCTCAAGTCTGCTTTCCTTCAAGGCAAAAGGGACCGAATCGATTCTTGTCTGCCCCTCGCTGATATCAAAGACCAGGGTCACTTCAGCCTGGGAGCCTTCACTGACCGTTACCGATTGCTTGGTTGGAGGATAGCGCGGGTGAGGATGGAAAATAGGAAGCGGAGAAATGTCGTAGTGTCCTACCGGCAAATTATCAAAGAAGAACTGGCCACTGCGCATATCGACCTCAACCTGAGTGACGCGGTCGATGGCCCCTGGGGCGAGCTGTCGCGCAGTCACTCGGAATCGCGCTCCGGGGGGTAGTTCTCCTCCTTGGATCTTCAGCTGTCCGTGAATTGTCCCCGTCCCGTGCGCCAGCACCAACCGGATCCCGGTGACCTCCTCACGGTCTTTGAGGTCGATTCCTCCCGATTGAACCACACCGTTTCTTTCGACACGCTGAAACGAGAATTCCTCTTGGGCCGGATAGACGGGATCAAGTCGAAACTGAGCTTTTCCTGCAGGTAATCCCTGGATTCGAAGAGCCTCATCAGAATTGAGACTCAACGGGCCGATTTCCTTTTCTACAGGAGGCATACCCACGGTGACCCAAACTGCTGTTTTGCTTAATCGTGCCAGGACGGCAGGATCGGCAGTTCCTTCTACAACCACTTGACCGCTGATTGTGGCTCCGGGCAGGACCTTGATGTCGACTCCCTTTAGATCCTTGTTGACAACTTCGAAAGGAATGGAATCGCTGTAGTAGTTCAGATCGCCGTGGCTGAATGCAAAGACAGCATATCGCCCCGGAATTAAGTCCTGCAGTTGGTATTCCCCGGCAGCATTGTTGTTCCTCGATATATCTCCGGTAACAAAAAACCCATCCTTTTCCCGAACTTGGATACCAATTCCCATGTTTGCCACTGGAGCACCTGTCCTGGAGTCCACAACTCGTCCGCTCACGCTGAAGGCAGGGACAGCCGGGCCCACCACCATGTCAATTCCGCTGACTTCTGTGTCCACGTCTAACTCTATGATCTTAGCCTCAGCGGGCTTCGCGACGCCCGGGTAGTAGGTTAAGGGTCTGCGGTCGCTGACCTGCAGGCGGTCCTGCTCATCGTTAGGGTCATATCCTCCGACACTGACCAGGTAACGCCCGGGCGGCAACAAGTCGAATCGGTAGTCTCCCTGATCATCCCACGGCGACGTGGACCTGAACAAGATGCGCTGGCCTCTCTCGTCGAGATAAGACAGGTTGATCATCCCGTCGTCGAGCGGACGGCCATCGGTCTTAGTGATTTTCCCGGCGATGACTCCGCCTTTGATCAGCCCGAAATCGACTTGTTGGGCTTTTTCTCCTCTTCCGAGCGTCAGATATAGACCCCGGCTGTTGAAGTCCGGACCTCCACGCAGGATGTAGTGGGAGTCCTTTGGTTTCACCCGGTAATTGCCAGGCGGGAGGTTTGCCAACATGTAACGACCGTCTTTGTCGGTAGTCGTGCCGGCCAACGGATCGCCTACGCGCCTGCCAGGAGTCGTCGAGGACGGGTATAGACCCACCCAAACACCCGATGCCGCACCCGCCCCAATCGTCACCCGCCCGGATATGGAGCCAGTGCCTTCTTCCAACCTCTTGACTTCCGATCCCTGGACACGTGAAGTGGTAGTGGAGACAATAGTCTGTATCGGAAACCCTCGTACCACCAAACCTCCAACAACAGTCAACCACACGATGGTTGTTGCTAAGCAAACTGCCAACCGCTTCCTGGAAACAGAGGCATCTTGTAAGATCAGGGTAGCCCGCTGAACCAGGTGTCGTCTGGTCAAAAAGAGTGGGCCCGGGGTTAGCTCCCAGCAGCCTTCCGATGTCGCCACCTCGAGCAAAGCCTGAACATAGTCCTTTGGTGCCTGAGTGTGCTTCACGACCTCACGGTCAACCACGTGCTCGCGAGTCAATTGGATGCGGTCCAGCAGCCACCAAATGGCTGGCTCAAACCAGAGCACTGCCCGGACAAGTTCCTCAATCAGAGTTGAAAGCCAATCCCGGCGACGCACGTGCAGAAATTCGTGCATGGCAATAGCTCTCTGGTGACTCTCTTCCATCTCGAGGTACGTTTCTGGAAGAAGGACCGTAGGGCGAAGAAAACCGAAGGTTACCGGGCTGCCTATCTCATTGGAAACGTAGAGCTCGGGATTAATACCAATCCTGGTTTGAGCCTCGATAACCACTTCAGGAAATGGGATAAGAAGCCGTGCGCTGCGCCGATAACGACTGAGGCACCAATAACCAACGATAAGCCAAACTAGTCGCCACATTGCACCGCCCACGAGAACAAAGCCTAAGATTCTCCAAAAGAGTTGCAACCTAGAACGCCAGCCGTTTCCAATCCCTGGCAGGACGGCTTTCCTCTCCTGCGGGGTTGCCTTTACAACTCCGGGATCGGTCGAATTTATAGCGCGAAAGTTCTGTACCTGGACTGTATGAGACTGCACGACTTCTATTGGTTTGGTTCTTACTGGTTTCCAGGGCTGAATCAGCGGCAGCAACAGACAAACCCCAAGAAGACTTCGCCAGTAGGCGTACATGGCCTTGGGGGTTTTCATGCGCAGCATCCAAGGGACGGCTGTTCCGGCAATCACCAGCAGACTGATTTGGACACTATAAGCCGCGAGGTTTTGAAACCAGAGGGGCATCATCATGGCTTCTAC
>DATKMG010000711.1:0-6815 GCA_035541995.1 Terriglobia bacterium | reverse complement strand
TTGACGGATCTTTTCGCTGATTTTGGGATAGCTGGTCTTGTTGGGGCACAGGTAGGCTACGAAATTGGTGTTCTCTGCGGCGACCTCGGGCTCCTGCATGAAATTGATGAATTGATGGGCTAATGTCACCTCCTTCGAGTTCTTGGCGACTACGAAGTCATCACAGGCAATGGACGTGCCTTCCACCGGCACATCAAACTGAATGTCTGAGTTTTCCCGTTGCACCTGCAGAATGTCGCCACTGTACCCATGGACGAGCAGAAATTCCCTGGAAGCCAATCCTGTTTTATATTGCTCACTTTCGAATTTAGCCAGATTCCTTTTCCAGCGGATCACTACATCGCGGGCTGCCTCCAGTTCGCTGTCATTAATCGTATTCAGGCTGTAGCCCAGCGATTTCAGAGCCGCCCCGATGGTTTCCCGCATGTCGTTGAGCATCGTGATTCGGCCCTTTAGATCCTTCCGGTCGAACATCCTCCAGCTAGGCTCGAAATCGGGCACCTTGCTTCTCAGATAAGCAAGCCCGGTGTTAGTCAACATGTAGGGGACGCTGTAGCGCATCTCGGGATCGATGGCGATCTTCAAATAATCCGGATCGATATGCCTCAGATTGGAAAGCAAGCTATGGTCCAGAAGCTGAATGAGTCCCTGGTCATACATAATCTTGGCCATGTAGCTGCTGGGTGTAACCAAGTCATAACCGCTGGCACCCGCCTTGATTTTCGCATACATGGCCTCGTTGGAATCAAAGGTGTCGATGATCACCCAACATTGATGGTCAGCTTCGAACCGATGGGTCAGTTCCGGCTTGATGTAATCCGCCCAAGTGTAAATGTGTAGAACCGGTTTGTTATGTTGGCATGCAAGGAGCGCTATTAATATCTGCAGGACACTTAAACTCTTGATAAGGATGCCCCATGACCTTTTCAAGCTCACCACGGCGGATGAGAATGCATCCGATTCCCCCGTTGAAGGGGGCGAGGGGGTTGTCTCTGTTCCGATTTGACGGGTTTTCTCAATAAAGGGACAACCCCCCGGCAGCCAAGGCTGCCGACCCCCTTTACTAAGGGGGATTTGCATAGAAGCTGATTTGTTCATGAGGATTCCCGGGTCAGGTGCTGGCTGGCCCAAACCACCATGAATGTGATGAGCAACAACAAAGTCGAAAGGGCATTGATCAGCGGTGGAGAACCGTGCTTGATCATGCTGTAAATTCTAATCGGCAAAGTGGTTGAACCGGGCCCCGCGACAAAAAACGTGATAACGAAGTCATCGATCGAGAGCGTGAAAGCCAGTAATCCTCCGGCGAGGATGCCTGGAGCAAGCAGAGGAAGCAGAACTCTCCAGGTGGAGGCCCACCAGCCGGCTCCGAGGTCTTGCGCGGCTTCCACGATAGTAAAATCGAAATCCTGCAGTCTTCCCAAGACAACCATTGCCACATAGCTGATGCAAAAAGTCACGTGGGCCAGGAAAATGGTGAACAGCCCCAGTTCCATCCCGATGGCTACAAAAAAAAGCAGCAGGCTGATTCCCATCAGAATTTCCGGAACCACCAGAGGTGTATAGATCAGAGCGTAATGGAACCTCTGGAGACGCGTTTTGTAGCGATGTAAGGCAAAGGCAGCGGTAGTCCCCAGGATGACTGAGACAATCGTAGCGCTCACGGCGATAATTAAACTATTGCTTAAGGCGTGCAGGATTTCACGTTCCTGGAGGAGTCTCCGATACCAGTGGAGGGACCAGCCTTCCCAGGTAGTACCAAATCGGGATGCATTGAAGGAAGTGATTACCAGGACCAGGATTGGAAGATAGAAGAAAGCCAGCAGAAGCAACGTTATCACTAAAGGCAACCGGCTTTGTTTCATGCATCCTCCTGAATGAGAGGAGCGGCACGGTCTCTGCTCTTCTGCAAAGCCAAAACGGCCAGCAACGGTACCAGGACGGCAAGAATCAAGAAGGCTGACAAACCACTGGCGTGGGGGAGATTTCGATCGACAAAGACCCTTTGAGCTATTTTGTTCCCGATCATTTCCGCGTTTGGTCCTCCCACAATGTCGGGGATGACATACGAACCCAAGGCCGGGATAAACACAACCAGGATGGCAGTCAGTAACCCTCTGCGAATTCCAGGGATGAAGACTCGGAAGAATGCCTGCCACTGGTGCGCCCCCAGATCTCGAGCTGCTTCTAAGAGATGAAAGTCGAACTTCTCGGCAGCAGCATAAATCGGCAGGATGGCAAAGGGGAGAAAGGTGTAAACCATGACCAGCAGAACGGCGCCCGAGTTATAAAGCAATGAAACCTCGGGTCCGATCATATGCAGGAAGACGAGAAGCTGTTTGATCAGTCCCTCCGGGTGCAATAAGACCTTCCAGGCGAAAATTCGGATCAAGAAACTGGTCCAGAATGGAACTATGACCAGCAACAGTAAAAGCTGTCGCCAAAAACGATTGGCTCGGGCAATGAAAAAACCTGCCGGAACGGCCAGAAGAATGCAGATCGTTGTGGTAAGAAAGCTTTGGACAACAGTCCGCCAGACGATGGCAGGATAGTTGGGGTTGGCCAGGTGACGCAACGTTTCTAACGTCCAACCCGGCCCGATTCCTCCGTAGTTGTCCGTCGGTTTGAATGCCACCATGAAAACGATGGCGGTGGGGATCATGAATAACAGGCTCAACCAGAACAGGGAGGGCCACGTCACCAGCCACTCGTTCCTTTTCTTCCTTTGTGTGATTCTAACGATCATAAGCGGGAATCAATGGCCGGTTTCGGCGGCATCCTCGGGCGGTTCGACGGCCTCGCCAGCCTTCTCCGGAGGAAGTCCGATCAACGTTTCGTCAGATTCACTGTAACGTTCCAACATGAATCCGTCGTCGGCGTGCCAGGAGATCCACACGTTTTCCTCCCAGCGGATTGGCTTCTCATCCAAAAGAAAACGGCTATGTTGCTGAATCACCGCGAGGCGATAGTTATTAATCCGTACCCAGTAGCGTGTATGGGTGCCCAGGTAGATCACGTCGACTACTTTCCCTTGCAGGCAATTGTGCCGATCGTCCAACAGGGGTCGATCGCGTGAAATATGGAATTTTTCCGGGCGGATGCTCAGGTAAACGAGGTTGCCGCCCTGGAGCGGTTTATCTTTGAAGCAAAGAAGGTCGGGCAAGCCGTCAATGGATAGACGCAGGTAATCCCCACCGCAGAATTCAGTGACCTGGCCTTCGAAGAAATTTGTATCTCCAATGAAGGCTGCCACGAAACTGGTACGGGGAGCCTCATAGATCTCGGCTGGGACTCCCACCTGCTCGATTCTCCCCTGATTCATGACCGCAATTCGGTCGCTCAGGCTCATCGCCTCTCCCTGGTCATGCGTGACATAAAGGAAAGTGATTCCAACTTCGTCATGGATCAGGTCCAGTTCCAGCAACATGCGTTGCCGCAACTTGAGATCCAGTGCCGCCAGCGGTTCATCCAGCAACAGCACCTGAGGTTTGTTGATGAGGGCTCGGGCCACAGCGACCCGCTGTTTTTGGCCGCCACTAATCTCAGAAGGCTTCTTATGGGCCTGGTCCTCCATCTGAATCAGGGAAAGCATGCGACTAACTTCTTCATCTATCTGGAGTCGAGGACGCTTGGCGATGCGCAATCCAAAAGCAATGTTCTCGCGGACAGTGAGATGAGGGAATAGGGCATAATTCTGGAAAATGGTGTTGACCTTCCGCCGGTTGGGGGGCAGTGCAGTAATATCCTCGCCATTTAACAGGACCCGGCCCGTATCCGGGTTTTCGAATCCAGCTAGAATTCGCAAAAGGGTAGTTTTTCCGCACCCGCTTGGACCGAGCAGAGAGAAGAATTCACCCTTTCGGACTGAAAGGGAAACCTGGTCGACTGCCCGCAAGTTGCCGAAGCTCTTGGAGACCCCATCAAACTCCAGGAATTCAGACACAGTTCAGTCCTCTTTGTGCGGTTGTTCCACTATTGACCGTGGGAATAGGCCGGAAAACCAAGCTGGGAGCACCCTTCGGAGTATGACTTCTCATGCGCCGTCCTCCATTCCGTACAAATGCACAGGCGTGCGGGAACGGCAACAACAGGCAAGCGTCAAGGATTGCGAGTGTATTGAAACGTGCTTCCTCTTGTCAAGACGAGTTGAAAAAACTCTTGATCTTCACCGAGAATTGAACAAAGATGACGGGGAGTTGGAGTGAGGTCTGAATCGACTGTCGATTCTCCATTGCCTGTGGCTTCGTGCAGCTGTTGAGGAACGGATTCTATGCGTGTGACACTGCTTATCGATGAATGAACTGAAGTCGATCGTTATTATTCCCGCCCGGTTTGATTCCTCACGATTCCCTGGAAAACCTCTCGCCAAAATAACCCAAAAACCACTGATCCGACACGTCTATGAACGCGCCCTCCAGGCCCGCGGTGTGGAAAGAGTCATAGTAGCTACGGATGACTCTCGGATTGTGGATGCGGTCTCAGAATTTGGCGGCGTGGCTTGCATGACTTCCAAGACCCATCGGAGCGGGACTGACCGAGTGGCAGAAGCAGCCAAGAACTTCGACGCTCAAATCATCGTGAATCTTCAGGGCGACGAACCCCTTGTCGATCCAGGTTGCATTGAAGCCGTACTTGCGCCTTTTAGTGTCGAGCCGGAGCTGATGATCGTGACGGCTAAATCCCCCTTGGCTTCTGAAGACGAGTTCATAAATCCCAATGTTGTAAAGGTTGTGACAGATCGGCAGGATTATGCATTGTATTTTTCGAGACTGCCGCTCCCATATTTTCAAAGCAGGGCAGCCCGTCCCAATGGAAATTTAACCGGATGCTTCAAGCACATCGGGATCTATGCCTATCGGAGAAATTTCCTGGACTTGTTGCCGACCCTCATTGAATCTCCGCTGGAACAGGGTGAAGAGCTCGAACAGCTGCGGTTCCTGGAGAATGGTTTCAAAATTAAGGTGGTCTTGTATGATTATCAGTCGGTGGCAGTCGATACCCCTGAAGACCTTGCCCGCGTGGAGGCGATGCTGGAGGGAAGACATGGTGGAGGTTGAAGAACCGGGCGAGTCGAACCTTTGAAAATCGTGAAATTTTTATAAGGCTTGAGTTGAGCGTTGGTATTTATAGGAGCAAACGTGGCGACCAAATTTATTTTTGTTACCGGCGGTGTGGTCTCGTCCCTTGGAAAGGGGCTGGCTGCAGCCTCCATCGGGAGATTGCTGGAAAGCCGTGGATATCGAGTGACCCTTCAGAAATTCGATCCGTATCTGAATGTCGATCCCGGCACGATGAGCCCCTACCAGCACGGGGAAGTCTTCGTGACCGATGACGGTGCGGAAACTGATCTAGACCTGGGGCATTACGAGCGATTTACCAACTCCCGGCTAACTCGCGATAACAACTGCACGACCGGGCGAATTTACGAGTCAATCATTCAAAAGGAACGGCGCGGTGATTACCTGGGCAAGACCGTTCAAGTCATCCCCCACGTGACCAACGAAATCAAGGCAGCGATCAAAAAGGTCAGCATTGACACGGATGTCGTGATTGTCGAAATTGGGGGAACCGTCGGGGACATTGAATCTCTTCCTTTCTTGGAAGCGATCAGGCAAATGCGCCAGGATGTGGGCAGGGAAAACTCCCTGTTTGTTCACTTGACCCTGGTGCCTTTCATAGCGACTTCAGCAGAGCTGAAGACAAAACCAACACAGCACAGTGTAAAGGAACTGCGGGAGATTGGTATCCAGCCCGATATTCTGCTTTGCCGAACCGATCGCTACTTGCCAAAAGACATCAAGGGCAAAATCGCTTTGTTCTGTTCCGTAGCAGAAGACGCAGTCATCACGGCTAAAGATGTGAATTCCATCTATGAAGTTCCATTGGTACTGGCTGGAGAAGGCTTGGATCTCATCATTCTCAAGCTACTGAACCTTCAGCCGCACGAGTCTGACATGACTCAATGGCGGGATCTCATCGATCGCATCAAACACCCTTCCGACGAGGTCCATGTCGGAATCGTCGGCAAGTATGTCGAATTTGAGGACTCCTATAAAAGTCTAAAGGAAGCCCTTGTGCATGCCGGCTTCTTCACTCATGTCAAGACGGTCGTTCACTGGATCGAGGCAGAAGGGGTGGAGGGCGAAGGCTGGAGGGAGCAATTGCGCCCTTATGACGGAATCCTGGTTCCCGGAGGGTTTGGCAAGCGCGGAATCGAAGGGATGATCCGGTCCATTACCTATGCCCGGGAAGAGAAGGTACCGTTTTTCGGAATTTGTCTGGGAATGCAGTGTAGTGTCATCGAATTTGCGCGAAATCCCTGCGGACTCAAGGATGCCGACAGTTCTGAATTCAACCCTGCGACGCCGCATCGGGTTATTTACAAGCTCAGGGAACTGAAGGGCATCGACGATCTGGGTGGCACGATGCGATTAGGAGCATACCCGTGCATACTCACTCCGGGGTCGAATGTGCATAAGGCTTACGGTATGGTGGAGATCTCGGAACGCCACCGCCACCGCTACGAGTTTAACCGGGAGTATGAAGACACGTTGGTGGCCCATGGACTGAGAATTGTGGGTGTCTCGCCTGACGGCAATTTTGTGGAGGTGGTCGAAGCAGAAGATCACCCTTGGTTTGTCGGTTGTCAGTTTCACCCCGAATTCAAATCGAAACCTCTCACATCCCATCCGTTGTTCAAAGCCTTTATCCAGGCCTCTCATGCTCATCGTGAGGCCCGCCGGCAAAAGGGTGAGACTCCTCTGGGGGACCCGTTGCCCAGGGGAACATTGGACAGTGAGGAATTGCAGTCGAGA
>DATKMG010000710.1:0-11876 GCA_035541995.1 Terriglobia bacterium | reverse complement strand
GCCAAACCCTAAAGCCAAATCTACAAGCCGTGTCGAGTTGGGGGTCAAAATGTCTCTAGGTACATTCTGGCCCACTGTAACGTAGGCCAGGGGATTCCCCATTCGAACAACTCCATTCAGGATCGGTCCATAGACCTCTGTTTCATCAAGCTTAGTCACGATCAGTGAATCCGGATCAAAAACCTCATATTTCTTGCTGACGTCTGACAGGTCTTGTTCCTTGGTCGTCGCACTTAGTACCAGGGATTTATGAATCAAGGGGGACTGACTGAAATATTGAGCAACCTCTGGGTGCACACTGAGTTCCCTCGGACTTCGCCCAGCTGTGTCAATCAGGATCAGGTCTTTGCGGCCGAACGATGTGATCGCTGTATTCATTTGTGAAACGCTCTCCACGACTTTTGCCGGAACCCCAATGATCTCAGCATAAGTCCTCAGCTGTTCAACAGCCGCAATTCGGAAGGTGTCCAGTGTGATCAAAGCAACATCAAGTTGATCTTCAAGCACGGCTCGCGCTGCAAGCTTCGCCAGAGTAGTGGTCTTCCCGACCCCGGTAGGACCAATGAGCGCAATGACTAGAGGTTTCTTGCCTGACCGCTCTTTGATCAAGTCCTTGACAACTTTGATTCGGCGGCTCAACCGCGTGGCTATTCGTCGCTTCAGAACAGTTTTGTTTGGGGGAGCCTTGCTCTTTCCTTTGCTGATGGCCTGGTTTAATAGCTCGCGGACCAGTTCTTCGCCTAATCCGATGGAGACAAGTTCGTGATACATCTCACGATAGACCGTGGACGAGAACTCTCGCGGCGTGAAAGCGGTCACCGTTCGGTGTTGCGATATACTCGGAATTGACTGGATCAAACTCTTCAAGGAACGAATTTCATCGAGCACAACCCTGGTCTCGGGTAATGAAACTGGGTCTACTACTTCGGTGCTCAATTCCGGTGCAGCATTCTTTGTTTGAGAGTCACTTTCCCTTTTCTCCGCAACTTTCGAGAGTCGAACGCGGTCCTGGGTCTTATCTATCTCCATGCTGATAGACTTGTCCAATGGATCGGCTGGCAGAGAACGATCCACAGCAGCGGTTACCTCAAAGAATCGCCTTCCAAAGACGCCCAGAAGCTTCTTGGGCTTGACTTCTTTGCCGCTAAGGATAAATGCGTCAGAGCCCAGGTCCTTTTTGATCTCTTCGAGCGCTTGTTTCATTGTCGGTGCCCGATATGTCTTCACTTTCATGATTAACTAACCATCCCTAAGGAAATGACTTTCAGATTGCTCGGGACTTCGTTGTGCGAGAGAATCACAAGATTCGGAAACATTCTCTCTGTCAGTCTTTTCAGGTGAATTCGTATGTTGGCTGAGGTCAAGAGAACCATTTTCGACTGAGCCATGGCGCCTTGGAACGTGGTGTGGATTTTCTGCAGAACTGCTTGAATGATTTTGGGGTCTAGAATCAGGTACGAACCCTTCTCTGTATGGGTGAGACCTTTTGCAATGACCTGTTCCAAATCCGGGCTCAAAGTGAAGAGCAAGATTTCGCCATTCTCATTTTGGACTGATTTGCAGAGGGTACGTGACAAGGATTGTCGGGCGTATTCCGTCAACAGGTCCGTGTCTTTAGTCAATGTCCCAAAGTCTGCTAGAGTTTCGAGGATTGTCACCAAATCGCGGATGGAGACTCGTTCTCGAAGTAGATTCTGAAGTACTTTCTGTACCTCGCCTAGGGAGAGGACCTTTGGAACCGTTTCCTCGATCAATCTTGGATGGGTTTCGTTCAGATGATCCAACAAGGCCTTACATTCCTGACGTCCCAAAAGCTCAAACGCATGCGATTTCAAGATTTCGGAGAGGTGTGTGGCTATTACAGTCGTGGGGTCAACTACGGTATAGCCGGCTAGCTGTGCCCGGTCTTTTTCCTGCGGTCGAATCCATAGTGAGGGGAGGCCGAAAGTGGGATCTTGCGTTGTGATCCCCGGCAGAGATTCCCGTACGGATCCGCCGTTGATTGCCAGAAAACTTTCGACATTGAGTTCACTTCGGGCGATTTCCACTCCTTTCAAGAGGAAGGTGTACTCTTTGGGATTCAATTGCAGATTATCAGTAATGTGTATCGGTGGGATGACCACTCCCAGATCTAAGGCAAGTTGCCGTCGAATAGCCTTAACTCGATTGAGGAAATCACCCCCCTGGTTAACATCCACCAGACTGATCAGTCCGTAGCCAACCTCGATAGCAAGAGTATCAACCTTCAGGAGGGCTTCAATTCGCTCGGGTGGGAGGGCTTTGCGAGCTTGTTCGGCCTTTTCTTTTTCCACAAGCAAGGCCGCTTCTTTGTGTCTGGCGTTGGAAAAATATGCAACCACCCCCGTCAAGAACGCCAGAATAAAGAAGGCCAATTTAGGCAATCCTGGCACGAGAGCAAAACCAAAGAGTACACCTGCGCCAATTGCGACTGGGCGAGGATTGATCAAGAGTTGCCGAGAAACATCCTCCCCGAGGTTTGATTCCGATGCAGCGCGAGTTGTGATCAGACCCCCTGTGACTGAAATCAACAATGCGGGGATGGCAGTCACAAGGCCATCTCCGATTGTGAGTACCGTGAATGTCTGGAGGGCCTGCAGCAATTCCATCTTGTGCTGAACCAACCCAATCAGAATTCCCGCAAGAATGTTGACACTAGTGATAATGATTGAAGCAATGGCGTCCCGCTGCGTGAATTTTATGGCTCCGTCCATAGCTCCGTAGAACTCCGCTTCGCGCTGAATCTGTCGACGCCGTTCCTTGGCTTCTGCTTCATTGATGAGCCCGGAATTCAGGTCGGCATCAATGGACATTTGTTTACCCGGCATGGCATCTAGTGTGAACCGTGCTGTCACTTCGGCAATTCGTGTAGCCCCGTGATTAATGACAATATATTGAATGGCCAGCAATACTAGGAATATAACTATGCCGATCACATAATTGCCTCCGATAACAAACTGGCCGAAAGCCTGGATGACATGCCCGGCTGCAGTCACTCCTTCATTGCCGTGCAGCAAGATGAGCCTGCTGGCTCCGATATTCAGAGACAGCCTGAAAAGCGTGATCATCAGCAGCAAAGAAGGAAACACTGAAAAAGTCACCGGCTGGTCAATATACATGGAAGCAAGCAAAACGATGACCGAGAGTGTAATGTCCAGAGTGATCAGAAGGTCCAAGAGCAGCGAAGGCAAGGGAATGATCATCACCGCGATGATGCAGACCACCGCCAGAGGCATTATCAGATGTGAATTTCTGGAGATCTCGGAGATGATCAGGTTTGTGCGAGTGTCCTTTGCCATAGTCACGCTTGGAGAAAGCACTTCGGATTCCAACTGCCGGCGCATCGCGTCGAGAGAGGCAATTTCCTTTCGATGCAATCCCTTGGAATCCCGGAGGTTGTCGGAGAAAAGACAGAAACGGAAAAGTCACAATCTGAGGCGTGTTCCCATTGCCAGAAATCTGTCAGCCTGCGGCGTGAAAGCGTCAAAATCTAGGCGCAGGCAAATGTTGGACCTGTCGGATGGCTGGTGCAATCCTCGCGCGCCTATAGACGCATGCTCTTCAAACGATAGACATAGGCCAGAACTTCTGCCACAGCTTTGTACAGGCTGCCAGGAATGGGTTCTCCCACTTCAACCAGCTTATAGAGGGACTGCGCTAGGGTCTTGTTTTCTACTAGAGGGACCTTACTTTCTTCGGCAATTTGACGAATACGCTGAGCTGTGTAGTCTTGCCCTTTGGCGACCACAACAGGCGCCATCATGGACTCACGTTGATAGGAAAGCGCCACCGCGTAATGAGTGGGGTTGGTGATGACCACATCAGCCTTGCGGACAGCCGCCGCCATCAGCCGTCTGGCCACCTCCCTCTGTTTGCGGCGGATCATTCCACGGATTTCTGGGTTCTCGGCGTTCTTGGCCTCATCCTTCACTTCTTGCTTAGTCATCTTCAAGTCTTCTTCAAACTCGTGACGCCGCCAGAAAAAATCGGCAACTCCTATTACCAGGAATAGCAATCCACACCGAAATGCTACTCGATAAAGAAGCTGTCCGGTTTTGATGAAAATTTCGATGGGGGACATCAAGATAAATCGCGGAAGTTCAGACTTCACATCGCTAAAGGCCCCGTAGGCAACGTAGCTAACCAATCCGATGTGCATCAAGTTCTTGAGCAACTCGATACTACTGCGCCCCGGCAGCAAACGCTTCAATCCCGAAACGGGATTGAGGTTTGAGAACCGAAACCTCAACCGGTAAGCGGTCAAGGTCAATCCTCCTTGCGCCGCGTTGCCTCCCACGCTCAGCAAGAAGGTAGTCAGGGTGAAAATGAAAAGGGCCTTGGCGACATCCAGGGAACATTTCGTCATGAGTTGCTGCAATTGTTCGGCCCCGAACTCCCTGGGGACCGGCCTTGTGAGCAAGCTCCGAAGCATTTCTGAAAGATCTTTGACAAGGGTACCTCCGAAAGTACCCAACACCCAGATCAACCCCAGGAAGACAATAGAAAAGGGGAGTTCCTGGCTGCGGGCTATTTGACCTTTCTGGCGAGCTTCACTCCGACGTTTTCCTGTTGGCTTCTCGGTACGTCCGTCGTTGTTACGAAATATTCCCATCGGTCATCGTCCCATCAGTTGGATGAGTTGGTAAACCTCGCGGTAAAGCCCCAACGAGTAACTGTGAATCACTGTCGGAAGGAAATACAGGACAAGCCCGAGGCTCGACAAACCCACTAAAACCTTGAGAGGAAACCCGATCACAAGAATATGGATTTGGGGAGCTGTTCGTCCGATCATTCCCAGTCCCAAGTCAGTGAGCAATATCACAGCAACCACGGGCGCGGCCACTTGAAATCCGATCACGAATACTTTGCCAATCAGCTCTGCTATCTTGATCATGAACTGCCCATTCAGATGGACCCCAAATGGAGGGACTAGCACAACACTGCGCGCAATGGCTTCAATGAACCAGTGGTGACCATTAAACCCAAGAAACAACATCAATCCGAGGTAGTTCTGGAAAAGGGCCAGAGTGGTGGAACGGTTGGAGGTTGCGGGATCGACTGCGTTGACAAAGGAAAGTCCGATTTGAAACCCCATCAGTTGGCCTGAATACTGGAGTCCGGCAAATATGATGTAGGCTGCAAAGCCAATCACCATGCCTATTACCAATTCCTCAGCCAGCCCAAGGAGGAGTAGTGCCAGGCTTAGGTTGGCGGGCAGACTTATCAGCGGCGTGGCTAATGTCAGCAAATAACTCAGAGAGAAGGACAGAATAATCCGGACCGGAATGGGTGCGCTTACGCTGCCCAAGAAGGGAGTAAAGATAAAGATTCCGCTGCAACGAGTTAAGAGAAAGAGTGAAACCTGGATCTTCTCGATCGGGACTTCGAACCCATTCATCGGATGTAGATAGTGAAGTTCGAGAGCAGGCTGGTGGTAAAAGACACCATCTTGTGAGTCGCCCACGGAATGGTGAGCAGAAATACCGTGAACACCACCAACGCTCGGGGAACAAAAGCCAGCGTGGCATCCTGAATGGAGGTAATGACCTGCAGGATGCTAATGGAGACGCCAATGACCATGCCGGCAATCAGCATGGGCGCACTGATTGACAGGAGCGTTTGTAGGGATTGTTTGGCTAAAGTCAATAGAAGTTCTTCAGACATAAAAGCTCCTCACCAGCGATCCCACTACCAGGTTCCAACCATCAACCATGATGAATAGGAGGATTTTAAAGGGCATCGAGACCATGACCGGTGGTAGCTGCATCATTCCCATAGACAGCAGTACGGTTGCTACTACCATATCTATGATCAGAAAAGGCAGGAACAAGACAAACCCGATCTGGAAAGCGGTTTTCAGCTCTGAAATCATGAAGGCCGGAATCACTACCATGGTGGGAATATCATCTGGAGTCCTGGGCCTGGGTTTCTTGGCAATGGAAAGAAACAAAGCGTAATCCTTTTCCCGCGTATACTTCATCATGAAACCCCTCAGCGGCTTGATAGCCCGATCCAAGGCTTCTGACTGTGTAATTGTTCCTGCCGTCATTGGCTGTAGCGCCTTCTGGTTGATTTCCTCGATCACTGGAGACATAACGAAGAAGGTTAGAAAGAGGGTCAGCCCGAGTACTACCTGGTTGGATGGAGTTTCCATTGTGCCTAAGGCCTGTCGTAGAAAATGGAAAACCACCACCATTCTTGTAAAACAGGTGATGGACACAAGGATCGCAGGAAGAAACGTGAGCAGTGTCAAGAAGAGCAGAATCTGAACGGGAATACTCAGGTTCTGCTTTCCATTGGATCCTTCCAGGTTGATATTAATGGTTCCAGGTATCCCTGTCCCAGATTGGGCCGCACTCAGGGGTGGGGCGAATGCGAAGGAAATGAGTATCAATGTGATTGCAACTTTCACGATTTGCAGCCTAACGGGCTTGAAGATTCCGTCGAATCTCCGCTAGTCGAGAAATCGCCCTAGTCGGGTTATCGTTACTTTGGGGATTGCTTCCTTCGGCATTCTGCTCCAGGATCTCGCCAAAACTGAGGCTGCTCGTAGAGGCCTCTTGATTTGAAAGCCTGCGTGGGTTGCCATTCAAGTCGGTCCGCCGTCCTGACAAACTACGAAGAACCCATTTGATCGCCGGGAAATGACTCGCTTGGCCCCTACTCTCAAAACGCAATTCCCCATCAGTTGGATTGGGCGCCTCAACTGCATCCTCTATTGGGAATTGGATTTTCTCCAAAACTGAGATGGAATTCGCCGTACAACCGAGGAGGAGGCGATCAGAGCCAACCCTGACGAGAGTCAGATTTCTCTTATCGCCCAGCGAGACATTCTCCACGATCTGGATAAGTCGCTTATTTCCGGACATCCCAAAGTAACAAGGCAAGTACCGCCTTAAAAGAAATGCTATTGTGAAAATGATCGACAGCACTAGAAGTAGGGAACCGAAGGCCTTCATGCCTCCTCCAAACACACTTCGCTCATCAGCTTGTGTTATCCCAACCGTTTGTGCCAAGAATGGAAGCGATCTCAAAGTACCTAATAAGGATGAGGAAGGATCTACGCCTAGCTGCTGAATCGCAGAGCGCAATGGAATGGAGCTAGCCTGCAATTGACACGACAACCCCAAAGTCAGTACTGCTGAGCTCATCACTCCTCCGAGACGAGCCCTTCTCATCTGTTTCCAGCAAGCTCTCCGCAATGAAATCGAATAGGGGACATGGCCGTTGAGCAAAGAATTGCATAGTGCTTTAGGAGGAATGGTCGCTGAATTCATTGATTTTAATCCCCACCTTGTCCTCGATGATGACTACTTCCCCTCGGCCCAGGAGAATTCCATTGATGAAAATGTCGAGGTTGTCTCCTGCCGGTTTATCTAATTCGACCACCGAGTGGTAACCGAGTTCGAGCAAATCAGAGAGCTTCAATGTACTTCGTCCTAATTCGATGGAGATTTTGAGAGTGAGTGTGCTGAAGGGTCGCAGTTGGGCCAGGGCCCATACAAGCCCGTTGAGGCTCTCTCCTTCTGCCAATGCAGGAGGCGGCGATACCTGACTATATGTTTGCTCTTCTGGGACCATTGAGATTCCTTTATAGTTGCACCACAAATTCGGTGAAGAACACGTCACTGGCCGGCTTGTCCGGTAGGAATTCATTAAGCTTCTGGATAATTTCTTTCTTCAGTTTCTGCTTTCCCTCATTGGTAATAACGTCATCTGCGACTTTGGTGGTGAGGATGCCCAGAATGGCATCTCGTATTTTGGGAATGTGAATTCCTGCAGTGGTAATCTTCTCCGACACCTCTTTGTTGGGAACTAGAATCTGAATATTAATCTTCAAATAACGACTGGTATCCTTATCTGCAAGGTTGACCAAGAATGGCTCCAAAGTGAGCGTGGCCCCCTCGGCAGCGCCAGTTTTTCCATCCGCTTTGCCAGTTTCTTTTTGTGAATGCTCAGAATCTTGTCCTTGGCTAGCTCCGGAACTCACGGCTGAGTGTGAAGCGGCATTAGCTTTATGCAACCTAAAGTAATTCCATCCAAAGAAGGCCATTCCACCGGCCAGCAGAATCACCAGCCCCAATAAGATAAAACTCAGCTTTGATTTCTTCGTCTTGGGAGCCTCTGCAGTCGGTGCGGTTTTGCTCCCCTTTGGTTCCTCTTTTGCCATACGAGTTCCCCTTCAAACGATTAAGTTCCAGACTTCATAGAAGCATTAGCAATGACGGTACCAGTCTAAGGCTTTTCTCAAAGCCCCCTAAATATCTGGGTTCTTTGAGGTTGGCACAAAGACGAAGAAGACCAGACGGTGAAACCGGTGAACTCCGTGTCAATACAGGAGACACTTGACAAGAGTTTGACAGAAGATCGGGGGCTTTCTCAGGAGAGAGTTGAACTATCGTCGGGGTCCGAAATGCGAGCAGGCCAGTGCAGGAGCTGCCAGGGTGGCAGTTCCTGCCCGCAAGGATGTATAGCCAGCCTAATGCTTATCGCACTAGGTTGATTGCCTCCTGCAACACTTGATCCGTAGTACTGATGACTCTCGAATTGGCCTGATAACCGCGCTCGGAAATAATCATGTTGATGAACTCGGAAGCGATATCGACGTTCGAGAGTTCAAGCGAGCTGGCGGCAATCTTGCCCCGCCCGCCATCAGCGGCAGCACCAAGACTGGGTTCTCCTGAAGATGTCGAAGCGCTGTAGTTATTGCTCCCCATCTTCAGCAAGCCGTTCGGGTTGTTGAAAGTCGCCAGGGCAATTCGAGCCAGCTCTGCCGTCTGGCCGTTGCTGAAAATACCAATCACGGTCCCGTCTTCGGAAACCGTAAACGAAGAGAGACTTCCAGCCGCGAAGCCATTCTGGCTGCTGGAGGAGGTCGCTGAGGGTGCAGCATAGCTGGTGATGATCGAATCGTAGCTGGCCCCGTCCGCTTTGGCCACGTCCCAGTCAAATGACAGGGCTGCCGCCCCATTGGCGAATGTCGGAGTGGTAATATGAATGGGAACGACCGCAGGATCGAGCACTGGGGGAGGCGTACCATTGAGCACCGGATTGCCATCCACCGTCGTGATTTTTCCAGAGGCATCAAAGGCCATTGTCCCCGCTGGGGCGGTCGGAGCAGCGCCACCAGCTCCGATCAGGCTATATGCAGTTCCAGCCGTTCCGCCGGTGACCTCTCCCCCGTCAATCGTCACATCATATGACCATTCGCCAGGGTTGGCGCCTTTAGTGAAGACGAAATTCAGCTGATGGCTGGAGCCGAGAGAATCGACAACTCTTATAGCGCTGCTGGATACGGTACCTGTAGTGGCGTTGGCGTCCAAATTGGAGATTAACTGCACATCAGTGGTTGCCGTGGGCGGAAACAGTGTGCCGGGGGGAATGTTGATAGAACTTAAGGTTCCGTCAGCAATAATCTTGTTGGTGGTGGGGTCTTTCTGCGTATATCCCTGGACAAACAAGCCATCGGCTGTCACAAGGTCCCCTTTCGCATCTACGTTGAAGTTCCCGGCCCGCGTATAGTTGTTGCCCCCCTGGCCTGAACTGACTACAAAAAAACCAGCTCCCTGGATAGCCAGGTTGCTGCTAATACCTGTGGCTTGCAGGCTCCCTTGAGTGAGGTTCATCATTGTGCCTGCGGCTGTCGTCCCCAGTCCAACCTGCATGGGATTAGTCGTATCGCTCCCTCCACTTAAGGTCTGGCTCAACAGGTCTTGGAACGTCGCTGAACTAGCCTTGTAACCCACTGTGTTAGAGTTGGAAAGATTGTTTCCAATCAGGCTTAGCTGCAAGGCATTTGCGTTCAACCCCGATAATCCTGCGTACATTGAAGTAAGTCCCATGGTCATTCTCCCTTTCTCAGGTGATTTTTGCCTAGACGTTCTGTTGAGAAGTCTGGTTGATTGTAGCCTGACCTTCCAAGCTCTGCTTCAGAAGACTCTCGATGGATGTCAGTTTCTCAAGAGAACTAAAGGTTGCCAGCTGGGTGATGAATTCAGAGCCCTGGACGGGCTGGAGCGGGTCTTGATTCTGCAGCTCCGTAATCAACATATTAAAGAATTGGTCTTCCCCCAGGTTATTCTTAGGGTCGGTAAGTGGATCGGTGCTCTGCGATGCCGACGAAGAAGCAACGGAGCTTGGAGATGTTCCGGAAATGCCTGTTAACGGGTCCATATGATCTCCCATTCAATCTGAATTTCACAGTTGCTAAAGCACAGAGCATGCCAAACTTCAATACCTCCCGGCAAAATCCGGTTGCTCGAAATCCCTTGTCCCACAAGGATTTCACGGCTCATCGGAATCGGGCGCATTCTTTGTCGGTTTTGCTCCCGCAAGGATGGAAATTCCTGCCTGGGCAAAAATGTCATCATGCAATCAAGTGGATTGATTGGTTGGGTTCGAAAGCACAGTCGGTCAGTGCTTCAGACTCTTCAAGGTCAGATTCAACTGGCGCGATGGGATTCAACCATGGTGACCGAGAATGCTGTTGCGACTGTAGATTGTGATGCTGGCTGGTATGGCTGTAGTCATACGTCGAGAAACTAAGTTCGTTGCCCTGCACAATCGATATTTTCGAGACTGAAAGACCTTGTTCCTGCAGTGAATGTTGTAGATTCGGAATGTGAGACTCCAAGAGAGATTTCACGGCTGGCGAATCTGCAGTGATTGTGGCGACCAGCGAGTCGTCCAGCATCGTAGCATGGACGCTCAACCGACCTAAGAATTCTGGCTTGAGTGAGATCATCAATTCGCTGTTCTTGCTGGCGTTTAGCAGATGCACTTTCTCAATCAACTGAGATATGACACTTGCCTTCTCTGCTTGAGTCCAAAATTGAGCTGAACTTGGTGTCGATGGCCGGTCTATCACAGACTGGTCGACTTCCCCTAAGGATGCCGTGCGACTGACAAGACCTCCGCCATTTACTGGCGCTCCGGATTCCGGCAAAACTTGGAGTTTTATTGCAGGTTTCTCTCCAGACATTGGCTGAGCTCGATCAGTTGGAGCGTTTGCCTCGAATCCAGTCAAGGAATGAGCCGCACGAGCATTGACTTCCGGAGACACTTCTTTCGCTATGGCCGTCCCTTCTAAACTGGCTGTCTGTTGGCTGGTCGACCTGGAATTCGAGTAGACCGTCTGCCCGGGTGAATTCATGACCGTTTCTTCCCTGCCAGATTCAGACTGGGTCTTGTCGCTGTCAGCGGGGGTTGCCGGTCCCGTCAAGGTTGCCTTGTCCATTGTTGTCATCTCAGGCCTAGGGACTGACCCAAGATTGTTTGCTAATAACTGAACCGGGGCTTTCGATTTCCCGTCCACATTGAATTCAACAACTAGCCGGTTCACATCCCGCCCGTTTAGAATTGCACCGGTATTCACACCAGGAGTGTCTTTTGGTTCCCCCAACTGGCTGAGGATCACTTCCACGGCTTGACGGTCGCTCTTTGCCGTATCCGGAGTTCCCTCCTTGGCTATTGCGTCCGTTTCGAGAACTGACCCAACAACTTTAGAGTCCCGTTGACGAACAGAATCGCTAGTAATCACCGGGTTCCCCTGGATCGATGCTACGTCAGTGACGGAAACCTGGATCTGGGCATTCCCCGTGCCCGGCCCTGCCTTCAGTCCCGACACTTGGAACCATTCCTCAGCGGTTGCACGTTGAGCGCCTCCATCTTGGGAGGGATTCGTTTTCGGCGGAACATCGTATTGAATAGCCACGAGCTGATGTCGGTCCAGAGTTGCTGTCCCATCCACTTTGCCAGCATCTGGAATGACTGACTCCAATTTAAGATCCGGAGAGTGTGGCAGATTCAACTGGGTCGAGACGTTCTGCTGCACTACCTGCTTGACCTCGCCATTGCAC